>JANOUM010000356.1:0-6452 GCA_031416855.1 Rhodoferax sp.
GTGGGCTGATGACGGCCCCTTGTGGGGTGCCTGCCGTGGGTGTCCAACTCTCCAATCCCTTGACAATGTCTTGTTGCAACCAGCTCGCCAGCAGCTCCAGCAGCCGACCATCGCTGATACGCTCTTCGATTCTTGCTCTCATACACAAACAGTCCCTGCAGACTGTTTGTGACTGGCGAAGAATAGGTGCCTCTGGCAACGGGGCGGCCTGCAAGGCTGAGCATTCGGGACCAGCGGGCACGTGACAGCCAAGTCCTCTATCTACAGCGTTGGTGGCGACACCGACACGGGTGCATTTTAGTTACGACGTAACTTGAGCACGTTATGTCTTCACTGAAACTTCGTTTTGTAAATCCGGCGTCTATGCAGGCGTGGATTCGTGTCTTCAGCATGAAGTCCAACATTCGATTTCTCAGGACTGCTGGGGAAGTTTGTTAAGAGCGGCGGCACCCGAGGGCCAACGGCTGATATCGGCCACGAGCGGTCATTCAGTCGTTCACCTTGGTGAGGCGTAGAATTATCGGACTGTCATTCGTCAACGAGGTGATTCAGTGATGGATCGGCGAACGTTCATCGGCCGTGTTGCAGGGGGCCTCCTCGCCGCGCCGCTCGCCGCGCAGGCGCAGCAAGCGGGGAAGGTCTATCGCATCGGAATTCTGGAGACGATACCTGCGGCACGGAACGCCGCCAATTTCGACGCCTTGCGCAGGGGGCTGCGGGACCTCGGCTACGTCGAAGGGCGAAACCTGGTCATCGAATATCGGTCGGCGGATGGTCGCGCCGAGCGATTCCCGGAGCTCGCGGCCGAACTGGTTCGTCTCAAGGTCGACCTGATCGTGACCAGGGGGACGCCAGCCGCCAGGGCGGCCAAAAAAGCGACCGAAACAATTCCAATGGTTATGGCGACGATGGGCGACCCGCATGCCCTCGTGGGGAGCTACGCGCACCCGGGTGGCAACATTACGGGGGTGACCACCTTCAGCACCGAGTTGACAGGGAAACGGATTGAACTCCTCAAAGAGCTGGTTCCGAGTCTCTCGCGAGTTGCGTTGCTTCACAATATGGGTAATCCGGCTGCCCCACCCGAATGGGAAGAGACAAAGAGGGCGGCGCGCTTCCTGGGTCTCCGGGCGGAGCTTCTTGACGTGCGCAGCCAGGACGACCTCGGCCGCGCATTCGAACTGGCAGTCCGACAGCATGTCGACGCGCTTCTCATCGGGGCCGACGGTCTCACCCAAATGCATCAACAAATGATCGTTGACTTGGTGACCCGAAATAGGCTGCCTGCCGCCTATCCGGCCCGCGAGTTCGTCGAGGCCGGGGGATTGATGGCCTACGCGGTGAGCTATCCCGACCTTTATTTCCGGTTCGCAAGCTTCGTCGACAAGATCTTTAAGGGCGCGAAGCCCGGAGACCTGCCGATCGAGCAGCCGGCAAAGTTCGAGCTAGTGATCAACCTCAAAACCGCCAAGGCGCTTGGCCTCACGGTCCCGCAGTCGCTCCTGCTGCGTGCGGACGCGCTGATCCAGTGATTGCTCGTTCGGAAGTCGCAAGATCCGCGGTTCGCCTGGGACGGGGAAGTCTCTTTCATTCGTTGGGCGTCACAGTAAGACCCGTGTGCTTCGTTAGATGGCCGTGAATAACGCCACATCAGTTTGAATCGCACCCGACCCGCGCAGTCCAGCGGCGAGGGCCGCGCCTGGCCGCCCGCAGGTATCACACGGACTCGCGGCTCATGCCAAGCAATTGCGCCTGCGTGTGATGGGAATGCACCTAATCATCGCTTTGCGCTCAGCAATCCCGCCTTGGTTCCTCCAACGGATGCTCACGGTTGCAGTGTTTAGCTTGGCCTCGGGCTTGGCCTTAGCACTGAACTCATCAGGTGCCCGTCATGGAGTTTTCAGGGTTTCAATATGATGATTGTGGTGACTGTATTCTGAGACGAATCGTAGCTCATGTTGGTGCCGGAAACACTGGTCACGCTCATGACCGTCGAACTCGTACTCCGGCTGATGTTGCCGCTGCTCATGGTGCAACTTCCGGTGCGACCGGTGACACAACTGGAGGTGCCGCCGGGCGCGAAGCTGCCATTGACAGTGGCATTTGCCACAACCGCGCCGCTTAGGTCGCGAATCGTTGGGGTGGCGTAGGCACGCCAGTTGGTGCCTGCTTTATTGGAAGACGTGCCGGTCAGAGATTTCACCGCTAGAACTTGTGTCGTCGGTTCCGTAGGCATGCCTGAGGCCAACGAATACACCAATAAGTTCGGCGAGCCCGTACCGATGGAGCTGAGTTTGTTCGGCGTAGCATTGGCGATAAGAAAGTTAGCCACCGCCGCCGGCGATGCAGTGGGATTGGCCGCCAGCGCGAGCGCCGCCACCCCGGCAATATGGGGCGTCGCCATCGAAGTGCCGCTGATGGTATTGGTTGCGGTGGTGCTGCTATTCCAGGCCGACGTGATGCTGCTGCCCGGGCCGAAGATATCCAGGCACGTGCCGTAGTTGGAATAAGAAGCACGCGCATCGCTGCTGGTCGTCGCGCCGACCGTGATGGCGCTGGGTTCCTGTGCCGGGGAGTAATTACAGGCGTCGGCGTTGCTATTGCCGGCAGCCACCACCATGGTGACGCCTTTGACCACTGCACCCGCCACAGCGGAGTTCAGGGAAGGGGACGCGCCACCGCCAAGGGACAGGTTGCCGACGGCGGGGCGTAATGCGCTGCCTGCAACCCAGTCGACGCCGGCGATTACGCCGCTGGTCGTGCCCGAACCATTGCAGTCGAGTACGCGTACCGGAATCAACGAGACCTCTTTGGCCACACCCCAGGTGGTGCCACCAACCGTGCCCGAGACGTGCGTGCCGTGACCATTGCAGTCATTGGTGCCGTTGGCGTCCGCTATCACGTTATAGCCCGGCAGTAGCCGGCCGGTGAACTCGACATGATCGGGCCGGATACCGGTGTCGATGATGAAGGCGTGAACGCCCTTCGCCGTGTAGTTGAAGTAGTACTGGCTGCTTAGAGGCAGACTGGCCTGGTCAAGACGGTCCAGTCCCCAAGTGGCCTGGTTTTGCGGAGACACCTGATTCATATGAACCGTCTGGTCCTGCTCGACGTAGTCTACATTGGGGTGATTTCGAATGCTTTGCAGCGCCGCGTCCGGCAGAGTGGCTGTAAAGCCCTTGATCGCGTGCGAGTAGACGTGGTGCACCTGTCCACCCAATCCGCGCATTACGTCCGCCGCCTCTGCAGCCGGATTGTTGACGTTGCCCTTGAACACCACGATGTAGCGCCCTGCCACCGGCCTGGATTCGGAAAACGGGTGGGTAGCCGGCGGATTGACCGGCTGCGCGAATACCACGGTACCGCATACGGCAAATGCCGCCGCCGAAAGACCGAATGCGAGAACCCGAAATTTGTATGATGTTTTCATGATTGACGTAATTACCCTAGATTTGAAATGTAGCGTGCAAACATCAGCAAGGTTATTTTTACAGCAACTTTTACAAAGTAGGTGGGTCAATCATCGAAGTTTTGGTGCCATAAGCGGCATTGATGGCCGGCGCTGCTATTCGTCGTCGGCGTCATGAACCTGACCTGGGTCGCGGCGCTGGCAATTGTCGTCGCACTGGGAGAAACTGCTGCGGCGCGCCGCTGGCCGCAGTGATGGGCCTGGTCCTGATCGGCGCGAGCTATTCAGGCTGCTGGCGCTGGCGCGTTGACCGGGCGCGTACCGTCAACCCTGCGTCGATCGCGCTGGGGCCGGACTTGATGACACCGTGCTGCTCCAGAACACTGGGCCCTGGCGGGAAACCGCCGACCCGCAATACCCATGAACGACCGTCTCACCTGCAGCGTTTCGTCTCCGCCCATGATTGTGGCCGCCGACCCGAATCTGTCTTGTTTCAGCCGGAGTGAAGATGCATTTTCTTCCTGCTCCGTATTCTTCCAAAGATAGTCTGTGACGCGTCTTCTTCGGGGTTGAGTCCGTTTTCTTCAAACTGCGCCTTGAGGGCGTGCGCGTGGCCGACGGGGTTGCGTTTCTCGACCCGCTCAAGGAGTGGCCATGGCCCAGTCGGGACAGCGTAAGTGCTTGTGCTGCCAGCTATTTTTTGATGTTGACCGGCGCATTGGAGAACGTCAACGATCTTCAGCCTGCCACCGCAGTTCGGGCCGTGCTCCAGGTCGAGATCGAACACCCGCTTGAGCAGCTTGGCCCAGCTCAGCCGTGCCTTTGGGCGGCCGCACGATGTGGTCGGAATGGATGTCCCAGGTTCCGATGGCACGCGCCCCCGGCGGACGCAGGCCGAGCCACAGGCGAGAGGATTGCTGCCGGTCGGCATCTTCCAGTATCACTGCATGGCCCTGCGCGGCGAAATATCCCGCGATATTGGTGGCCAGCGTGGACTTGCCAACGCCGCCTTTCGGGTTGGTGTGGCAACAACGATCACTGGCATGACGCCCTCCATTTGGTTGTACTTTGCGCTATGTTAGCGGGATGGAAACACACAGCCCAATCCCTTTGCCAACTGCGCCGGCGCAGGCCGGGGCGGCAGTTTACCTGCTGGCGGCGCATCCCAACTGGCGGTGATCAAGCAGTGCCGCCTGCAGTTCGAGAAACCGATGGCGCAGGAGCGGCTGCAGCGCGACCAGCGCCAGCCGCGCGGCTGGACAGCCATGGGGATGGGGGCTGACGGCGATTCCAGCTGGGCCGGGCTGTGGAATCACGGGCCCGAACGTGTCGACCTAACCCGCTTGAGCAGCCGGGCCCAGCTCAGCCGCACCGGGCGGTGGTGCGCGCAGTTCGCCTCGCACTGGGCAGGCTGTGTGGCCTGCGCCGGCGACTTGGGCTTTTGCGGCACCACCAGCGCGCGCAGCTTGGCGTTGGGGGCCAGCGAACTGGCGCGCAGCCTCAAACTCGAGGTCGGGTGGGTGTGCGAGGTGCTACGGATGACGCGGCTGGCACCGGACATCATCCGGGCGATCCTGGATGGGCGGCAACCACGGCACCTGAATCTACAGGCGATGCGTGGGCGGCAGGGGGAAGTGCCGCTGGATTGGGGGGAGCAGCGGGGGATGTTTGGGTTTTCGGTGGCGGATGGGTGATCGGCCCGCGAAGGACCGCTATGAACCCCATACCGGGTAGCCACAGCTTTGCCGGGAATACCGGCAAAGCAGAGGAAGCGGGTACTCGGATCGACCGCTTTCCGGAACCCGGTTTGACATCTGCACCTCGCATTGAAGTCGGCCCAGGTTCACATCAGCGAGTCGATTCAATGGCCTTGGTCAATTGGCAGGCAAAGAGTCCCTCAACGCAACGTGTCGAGCAGCTGTTTCCCCTCCACCAGATCGGGCGACTCGAAACCTTCTGCGTAAGCAGAAAAGTGCGTCTGCAACAGTTCTCGTGCCAAGTCGTGCTGCCCTGTGATGATATGCAGGCGAGCCAACGACGAGGCCGCGCGCCACTCCAAAGCGAGGGCACCTTGTTGCCGCGCGAGGCCCACCGCCTTTTCGATACGAGCGATGGCCTGCGGTATGTCGATCTGTTGGGTGGCAAGGAGTGTTTCAGCGTGCAGTCGCAGAGTCTCCGGGTGCATGAAGCCCGCCCCGGTTTTTGCGCAGACATCGACCGCATCCGCAAGCAGTTCAAGCGCGCGCGCGGAATTGCCCACCTCCAAGTGACCCATGGCCGCGATTGTGTCCATAAAACTTTGCTGAGTGACTTGGCCGAACTGGCGCTGCTTCCCCAACCCTTCCTCTATGAGCTTCAGCCCAAAATCGGTCTCGCCCGCGTGCACCCGGCAGGCACCGGAGACAATCATGCCCACGCCGATCCACTGGCGAAAATTGTGTCTTTCCGAGACTTTCTGTAAAGCTTCTGCCCGCTCCCGCGCCAGCTTGTGGTCGCGCACGCCCCAGGCGGCATAAGTCGACCACAGCCATGCGAGGGACTCGCTGAACGGATGCTCGATCTTCTCGCTGATGGCGATGGCGCGGTCGGCAAGTTTCAGCGCCTCAACGGCATGCCCGGTCAGCCACGCGGCGTTTGCGCCGACGCCGCAGGCGCAGATGCCGGGGTCGTGGCCACCGTACACATGCCGATGGTGCCGGTGTCGTTCGATGTCGTACATCCGCATGCCGATCTGGGTGTCGGCACGAGTAATCCTGGCGTCGCCCATCACAAGGTAGTTCGTCCAGCGTGAATGGTGCGCTTGGAGAACAAAATCCTCATGGTCCAGTCGCTGGCTCAGTCCGACCAATTCGTCGGAGCGTTTTGCCGCTTCTTCGACCCGACCGGAAACTGTTTTCGAAATCCAGTCACCCCACATTGCGACAAAGCGTTCAGTGCTATCACCGAGTTTGTCTGCGATACCGCAGGCGCGCTGGTAGTTTTCGCACGATTCCGGGGCCCCCATGCCTTTGATGGCCAGCAACGCCGGGCCGATCTTCACCCT
>JANOUM010000357.1:0-2466 GCA_031416855.1 Rhodoferax sp.
ACCCCCGCGCTGCAGGAGGCGGCCCAGACCCGCGTGCGTCTGGCCAGTGACCTGCGCACGGCGCTGGCCGAACACCAGTTTCGGGTGGTCTACCAGCCGATCATCGACCTGGCCAGCGGCGCGGTCCGCAAAGCCGAGGCCCTGATCCGCTGGCAGCATCCGGTGCGCGGGCTGATCAGCCCGGCCGAGTTCATCCCGATCGCTGAGTCCAGCGGCCTGATCATCGAAATTGGAGGATGGGTGTTCCAGCAGGCTGCTGCGCAAGCGAAGGCGTGGCGCATCGCGCACCATCCGCAGTTCCAGATCAGCGTCAACAAGTCGCCGGTGCAGTTCCACAACGATGCAGGGCGGCAGCAGTCGTGGGTGGCGTACCTGCAGCAGCTCGGTGTGGACGGCGGCAGTGTCGTGGTGGAAATCACCGAGGGGCTGCTGCTCGACAGCAGCACCGCGGTGACCGAGCAGTTGCTGCAACTGCGTGACGCCGGCATCCAGGTGTCGCTGGACGATTTCGGCACCGGTTATTCATCCCTGACCTACCTGCAGCGCTTCGACATCGACTACATCAAGATCGACCAGTCCTTCGTGCGGCACCTGATCCCCGGCTGCACCGAGCTGGCCCTGTGCAAGGCCATCATCGTGATGGCGCACGAACTCGGCATCAAGGTGATCGCCGAAGGCGTGGAAACCGCCGGCCAGCGCGATCTGCTGGTAGCCGCCGGCTGCGATTTCGGGCAGGGCTACTTCTTTGCGCGGCCGATGCCCGCGGGCGCGTTCGATCTGTTCATGGCCAGCCTGGACGCCACGCAGTGAGCCGGTCGTCGATCGCCCTGCTGAGCCATCCCCGCTCCGCAGCAAACATCCGTTTCTTTCGGAACTGGCGCTGCTAACTGGCGGTGCTAAGGGGAATGGCACTTACATAAGCCAAAAGGCTGTCATCCCGGCCTTGAGCCGGGATCCATGTCGCATGTTCCACCGCGCAGGCCCGCAATCCATGGATGCCCCCGGATCGAAGTCCGGGGCAGGCTCATCAAGTCCGGCATGAGTGCGGTATATCGGCAATTTCCATTTCCCTAACCGCCGGGGTCGGCGCGCGACACGGCAACTTTCTCGCCTAGCAGCCCGCGCGGCCGCAGCACCAGCATGAACGCGATCAGCACGCCGATCAGCACCACCTGCAGCGCGGCGGCCCGCGCCTGTTCGGCCTGCGGCACCCAGCCCCGCAACAGGCTGCCGGCCGCGGCCCAGAAAGTCCAGACCACGAACGCACCCAGCACCGCGCCGCGGTTGTTGCCCGAACCGCCAACGATCAGCATGGCCCACAGCTGGAAGGTCAGGATCGGCAGGAAGTCCTCCGGCGCGATGTAACCGACGAAGTGCGCGTACACCGCACCGCCCAGGCCCATGAGCATGCTGCCAATCACGAAACTTTGCAGCCGGAAGACGAAAGGGCGCTTGCCAAGCGAGGCGGCGGCGGCTTCGTCCTCGCGGATCGCTCGTAGCACCCGGCCCCAGGGGCTGCGCACCAGCCGTGCCAGCGCCAGGTAGACGGTGGTCAGCAGGCCCAGCGACAGCGCCAGGTAGCCCAGCGTCCAGGGCAATCCGGTGCCGAGCCAGGATTGCAGGGGCTTGGGGATGAACTGCACACCGAACGGGCCGCCCGTCAACGCGGTGGCGTTGTTGGCCACCAGCTGGATCGTCACCGCCACGCCGAAGGTGGTGATCGCCAGGTAGTCGTGCCGCAGGCGCAGCGCGAGCGCACCGATCACCAGACCGGCCAGGCCCGCCACGCCCATGGCGCACAACCAGCCCACGGCCACCGGCCAGCCCAGGCCCCCCAGCCGGCCGGCGACTTCCGGCGTGGTGAGCAAGGCCGAGGTGTAAGCGCCCAGGGCCACAAACCCGGCCACGCCCACGTTGAACAGACCGGTGAATCCCCACTGCAGGTTAAGCCCCAGCACGATGATCGCAAAACTGCTGGCAAACACCAGGAAGAAGCTCGCGTACGACAACCAGCCGATCACATCGGGCATCAGTGTTTCTCCCCGAACAGGCCGGTGGGTCGCACCAGCAGGATCAGGATCAGCACGGCAAACGCCGCTGCCGCCCGGTATTCGGCGCCGACAATGGAAACCGAGGCGCTTTCGGCCAGCCCGACGATGAAACCGCCCAGCACCGCACCCCATACCGAGCCGATGCCCCCCAGGATCACCGCCGCAAACAGCGGCAGCAGCAGGTCGACCCCCAGGGTCGGGCGCAATTGCACCGTGATGCCGGCGAACACGCCGGCCACCGCCGCCAGGATGCCGCCGATGATCCAGGTCGCGTAAACGACAGCCAGTGGCGCGCCGCCTCGCGCGTGTCGCGTTCCTGGCGGTTCACCGCATCGATGCGCAGCCAGTTGGTCCAGAAGCGCTCGCCGATCTGGTTCGCCGGCGCCAGCATCACGTTTTCCAGCACGGTCATCTC
>JANOUM010000358.1:0-2979 GCA_031416855.1 Rhodoferax sp.
GTTCGGCGTGACGGCGGAGTACCTCAGCAGCGCCGACCAGATTCAGATCAAGATGGCGCAGGGCGCCAAGCCTGGCGAGGGCGGCCAGCTGCCCGGGGGCAAGGTGTCCGAATACATCGGTCGCCTGCGTTATTCGGTGCCCGGTGTTGGCCTGATCTCGCCGCCGCCGCACCACGACATCTACTCCATCGAGGACCTGGCCCAGCTGATTCACGACCTGAAAAACGTGGCCCCACACGCCAGCATCAGCGTCAAGCTGGTCAGCGAAATCGGCGTCGGGACGATCGCCGCCGGCGTGGCCAAGTGCAAGAGTGACCATGTGGTGATTGCCGGGCACGATGGCGGCACCGGCGCGTCGCCCTGGTCGTCGATCAAACACGCGGGCAGCCCGTGGGAAATCGGCCTGGCCGAAACCCAGCAGACCCTGGTGCTGAACCGCCTGCGCGGGCGTATCCGGGTGCAGGCCGACGGCCAGATGAAGACCGGTCGCGACGTGGCGATCGGCGCCTTGCTGGGTGCCGACGAGTTCGGCTTTGCCACCGCGCCGCTGGTGGTGCAGGGCTGCATCATGATGCGCAAGTGCCACCTCAACACCTGCCCGGTGGGTGTCGCCACCCAGGACCCGGCGCTGCGCAAGAAGTTCTCCGGCAAACCCGAACACGTGGTGAACTATTTCTTCTTCGTGGCCGAAGAGGTGCGACAGATCATGGCTCAGCTGGGCATACGCAAGTTCGACGACATGATCGGGCGCGTAGACCTGCTCGATTCGGCCAAGGGCATTGCACACTGGAAGGCCAGCGGCCTCGATTTCAGTCGCCTGTTTGCGCAGCCGTCGGCGCCTGCCGATGTGCCGCGCTTCCATGTGCAGGCGCAGGATCACGGGCTGGAGCGCTCGCTTGACAACCTGTTGATCGAAAAATCCCGGGCTGCCTTCGAGCGCGGCGAGAAGGTCAAGTTCATGGAGGTGGCGCGCAACGTCAACCGCTCGCTGGGTGCGATGTTGTCCGGCGCGTTGACCAAGCTGCACCCGCAGGGCCTGCCCGACGACACCATCCGGATCCAGCTCGAAGGAACCGGCGGGCAGTCATTCGGTGCCTTCCTGGCCAAGGGCATCACCTTGTACCTGATCGGCGACGCCAACGACTACACCGGCAAGGGATTGAGTGGTGGCCGGGTGGTGGTTCGGCCGAGCATCGATTTTCGCGGGGCGTCGACCAACAACACCATCATCGGCAATACGGCCTTGTATGGCGCGACCACCGGCGAGGCGTTTTTCAGCGGCGTGGCGGGCGAACGATTTGCCGTGCGCCTGTCTGGCGCGACCGCCGTCGTCGAGGGCACGGGTGACCACGGATGCGAATACATGACTGGTGGAACGGTGGCCGTGCTGGGCAAGACCGGCCGCAACTTCGCTGCGGGCATGAGTGGTGGCGTGGCGTATGTGTACGACGAAGACGGCCAGTTCGCACGGCGTTGCAACACGGCGATGGTGGCGCTGGAGCCGGTGCTGTCGGCGGCTGATCAAAAGACCACCGGCGGTGCATCCGGTGCCTGGCACAACGGAGTGGCCGACGAAACGCAGCTGCGCAAGCTGCTGGAGGAACACAACCGCTGGACCGGTAGCAAGCGTGCGCGCGAGTTGCTCGACACCTGGGATCAGGCGCGCGGCCGTTTTGTCAAGGTGTTCCCGATCGAATACCGGCGCGCGCTCGATGGCATGGCCGAACGCAAAGCCGCAGCCGAGCTTGCCCGCGCCCGCAGCGCAGAGTACGCGGCGTCGATGGCTGCGAGCTGATCCGCACCGCGCATACGACCATCAGAGGACCGAAAAATGGGAAAAGTCACAGGCTTCATGGAGTACGAGCGGCTGGAGGAGGGTTACCGCCCGGTGCCGGAACGACTGAAGAACTACAAGGAGTTCGTGCTCACGCTGGATGATGAAAAAGCCAAGGTCCAGAGCGCGCGCTGCATGGACTGCGGCACACCGTTCTGCAACAACGGCTGCCCGGTGAACAACATCATTCCCGACTTCAACGACCTGGTCTACCAGGGCGACTGGCGCAACGCGATTGCAGTGCTGCACAGCACCAACAATTTCCCCGAGTTCACCGGGCGTATCTGTCCGGCGCCGTGCGAGGCGGCATGCACGCTGCATGTGAACGACGATGCCGTGGGCATCAAGTCGATCGAGCACGCCATCATCGACCGGGCCTGGAAGGAGGGGTGGGTGCAGCCGCTGGTAGCGCGGCACAAAACCGGCAAGACGGTGGCGATTGTCGGTTCAGGGCCGGCTGGTCTGGCAGCGGCGCAGCAGCTGGCGCGCACCGGACACGCGGTGACGGTGTTCGAGAAGAACGACCGTGTCGGCGGCCTGTTGCGTTATGGCATCCCCGACTTCAAGATGGAAAAGTCGCACATCGACCGGCGGGTTGCGCAAATGCAGGCCGAGGGCGTGCTGTTTCGCACCGGCGTGCTGGTGGGTGAAATGCCCAAGGGCTCGAAGGTCACGAACTGGGCCAGGGACGCCATCACACCGGCCCAGCTGCTGACCGGTTTCGATGCCGTCGTGCTGACCGGTGGTGCCGAGCAGTCGCGCGACCTGCCCGTGCCAGGGCGGGACCTGAAGGGCGTGTATTTCGCCATGGAATTCCTCCCGCAGCAGAACCGGGTAAACGCGGGCGACAAGCTCAAGGACCAGCTGCGCGCCGAAGGCAAGCATGTGATCGTGATCGGCGGCGGCGACACCGGCAGCGACTGCGTGGGGACCAGCAACCGACACGGCGCGGCCAGCGTGACGCAGTTCGAAGTCATGCCGCAGCCCCCGGCCGAGGAAAACCGGCCGTTGACCTGGCCCTACTGGCCGATCAAGCTGCGCACCAGTTCCAGCCACGAAGAGGGCTGCGAGCGTGAATTTGCCATTTCGACCAAGGAGTTCATCGGCGACAAGGGCCGGCTGAACGGCCTCAAGACGGTGCGTGT
>JANOUM010000359.1:0-1895 GCA_031416855.1 Rhodoferax sp.
GGAGCGCATCATGCAGTGCCAGTGGGGCTGCCCTTCTTCATCGGGGGCTCGAGCGCCAGGTCCTGGAGTTTTCGGCCCACTTTGTCGTCGGCTGCAAGCGTGTTGATGTCGGCGTCCAGCCCCAACACCGCCAGGATTCGCAGGTAGGTGCCCAGCGTCGCGCCAGGGTCACCGGCCTGCGCTTTGTACAGGGAAGCGCGCGAGATGCCCGCGCGTTGCGCCACAGTGGTGGTGGTCAGCTTGCGGCGCAGCCGGGCCAGGCGCAAGCGTTCGCCGAAGGCGGTGAGCAGGCGCTGTTCCTGAGGGAAGACAACGGGCGGTTTGCTGGGCATAGAGAGCTTCATTTTAGACAATTGAATAAACTATTGTCTGTAATGAACAAAAAATGGCCCTGGTTGCTGAGCCCGAATCGGGATTTCCTCTGCGTTGTGACCGCTCAATCTTGCATCCCTTACACACCCATCGCAATCGCATATTCCGCAGAGAAGTCTGCCCCGGCATCCAGCGTCGGGTCCATCTGGCGAAATGCGGTGTACATCATGGCGACGAGGTGCAGCCCGCTGAAATTGCCAGGCAAAGACTTCAGCTGGTCGCAAGGAATGGCTTTAGCTCTTCCAGCAGTGACGCCACGTCATGCTGCTCGACCTGGTGCCGGGAGACCATCAGCACCACCGGTTCGGTGTCGCCGGGGCGGAGGTCGAGGCGGGGAGTTGTTGGCATGCCGGTAGTACTCGCCTTGTGCGCCAATGTATGAAACTGTGACATTTACGAGTCGTGAATCAATGATCGTGGAGAAACGAAAAACTCACCCCAATCAGACCCCCACCGGAACCGTCTGCGCAACGCCATCAGCGACGCCCAGCGCCCATTCCCGCCACCGTTCGGCATTGTTTCGCGTGATGGCCGGCGCATCAGCTGACAAATGGCCCATCGTCGCGGCGACCATACGCCGGATATGTTCGGCGACTTGAGCCTCATCGCTGCCGTCAGCCAGTTCGACAACGATCGACAAATTTTCGGCCGTTGCAGCGTCAGTCACGGCGTTCCGCGCGGCGTTGGCTTGCTGTGCCATCGTGGGCGGTGCCACGGAGGCAATTGATGTGTTCATGGTCGGGCCTTGGTGAACGAGCTGCGTGGCAACGCGTTGGCAGCCAGGGAGGGTGAGAAAGCCAAAATAGACCCGCCAACTTTCGAGGGCGGGAGCGGCCATTTTAACTTTGCGGCTGGGGCTCGAGGCGAAGCCCTAAGTGGCCGGCATGCCAGGTGGACTTCGCACTTTCCGTCGTTGGGAAGTGCCACTTTCTGCGAGGCTCCAGTCCGTTGTTTCCGAGTCTGCACGCCCCCGACAACGTCGATGTCGACGCAATCGGGCCCGGCCCCGACGGGGTCCTGTGCACGAACGAGGAAGTGACCTACCGCTTCCAGCCCAAGGTCAGCAAGAACCCGATGTTCAAAACAGACATCCACCTTGCCAAGCCGCTTGACAACACTGAGGACACTCGGGCGTTCATGAAAGCCTTGCTCAACGTCAACTCCGACGTGATCGTGGCGGAGATGCTTGGATGGTTCGTGAGCTGCTTTCACAAGCAGTTTTACCAGGCGGCCTACAACCAGTTCCCGTTGCTGCACCCCAACGGACCGGCCGGCTCAGGCAAGACCCTCACGACGCTGCTGCTGGACAGGATGTTCTTCCTGACCAACCTACCCGTCATGTTCGGCTGCTCCCAGCAAGCCACGACGTCGTTCACACTCAAGAGTGCGTGGACGGGCAGCGCGAGTGTGCCGCTGGTGCTTGATGAGTACAAGCCTTCGGAGTTGGGCCCGGTGCGAACCGAGTTCCTGATGCAGCACTTTCGCATCCTTTACAACCAGGGCTCAGGCGCCAGCGGCGGCAT
>JANOUM010000360.1:0-1677 GCA_031416855.1 Rhodoferax sp.
TCGCTACCTGGCTCTGGGCACCGACGGGTTCGGGCGCAGTGACACGCGCGCCGAACTGCGCGGGTTTTTTGGCGTCGATGCGCGGAGCATCGTGCAAGCGGCCACGGCAGCGTTGAAGCTGCCGGTGCGGGTGTAGCCGACGCGGTCAGGGCCGCGCAGGCAATGCGGTAACAAGCAGGCTCGGAACACCCACATTCAAGGAGGCAGCCATGAAGGCCTGGGCCGTCACGGAGCACAGTTTGCCCCAGCAAAACATCGACATTGCCGACCGAGAGCCGGTCGGTACCGAAGTGCTGCTCGCCGTCACGCATGCCGGTGTGTGCCATTCCGACCTGCATTTCTGGAACGGCTACTACAACATGGGCGGCGCCATGCCGACGCCGGCCGCGGGTGCCGCCAGCGACCTGCCACGCGTTTGTGCGATGCTTGCCGTCCATGCACTACGACCTGATCAGTTTCGACCTCGACGGCACGCTGGTCGATACCGCCTCCGAAATCGCCGAGGCGGTCAATCTTGCGCTGCAAGTCCATGGCTTCGACCACCGGCCGGTGGCTGAGATCAAGCTGCTCATCGGTGCCGGCACCGCCGACCTGATGCGCCGCCTGTTCGAGCGCCTGGTGCAGGAGCAACCGGCGCTGGCACCCGGCGTGCAATTGCCCGCGTTGTTGCACACCCTGGAGCGCTGTTACGTCAGCACCACCGGCACGCTGGCCCGGCCTTATGCCGGGTGCGAGCAGGCGCTGGACGACCTGCGCGCTGCGGGGCTGCGTCTGGCCTGTGTGACCAACAAGGAGATGCGGCATGCGCAAGCGGTGCTGCGCGCCACGCGACTCGACGCCTGGTTCGACCTCACGATCGGCGGCGACTCGCTGCCGCAAAAAAAGCCGGACGCGCGCGTGTTGCAGCACGTGGCGATGGCTCTGGGCGTCAGCACCGCGCACACCGCCCATGTAGGGGACTCGTCGACCGATGTGCTGGCAGCGCGCAATGCCGGCGTGACCGCATGGGCAGTGCCGTACGGCTACAACGCTGGCCGGCCGATCGAGGAGGCGCGTCCTGACCGCGTCTTCCAGACCTTGGGCGAGGTGGCGGCGCATGTGCTGACGCTGCGGCACACGTCGGCCTGATATCGGCCGGGGTCTTGCCATGCGGCGCACCCGCCACCAGACGCCGCCACCGCCGCCCTGCTCAGGGCCCCAGCACCAGCGCCAACTCCTGCGCGTCGACCGGGCGCGCGGCGCCGAAGCCGGCCACGTGGCGCGCGCCCGACAGGTGTAGTGCCACGAAGCGGAAGTCGCCCAACTGTGTCATCGGTTCGGCTTCGGGAAAACGTTCCAGGTAGGCGTCGCGGCAGCGGCTCCAGGGTACCGAGTGCGGCGCCAGCACCTCGGCCCGGGCGTGCAGGCTGACACGCGGCAACGCATGCACCGGTTCGCCCGCCACCTCGGGCTGCAACACCATCAGCGATACCGACGGTGAAACCTGCAGGTTGCGCGTGTGGGTCGCCAGGCCGCTCACGTGGATGACGAGGCAGCCTGGTACGGCCGCGATCGCATACGGAACCATCGAGACCTGCGGTTCGCCGAGCGGGCCGAGCGTGCCGAGCGACGCGACCCGGTGGTCGTGCAGCAGCGCGCGCAGCGCACGCATCAGCCGCGGTTCATGCGCCATGGAAG
>JANOUM010000361.1:0-10542 GCA_031416855.1 Rhodoferax sp.
TCCATGTCATGCATGGCGGCCTTGCCGAACATGGCGGCGGTGCGCAGATTTTCCAGTACGGTGAGCATCGGAAACGGTTTGACGATCTGGAAGGTGCGGGCCACACCGAGGCGGCAGATCTGGTCGGCGCGCAGACCGACGATCGATTGGTTTTCGAAGTGGATCTGCCCGGCCGTGGGGCGGGAGTTGCCCGCGATCAGGCTGAACAGGGTGGTCTTGCCGGCACCGTTGGCGCCCATGACCCCCACGATCTGTCCGTCGGCCACGTCGAAGGACACGTCGTGCAGGGCTACCAGGCCGCCGTATTTCTTGCCGAGGCCGCGGACCGACAACACCGCCGGTGCCGGTGCGCCCTGCGGGGGAAGTGGCGGGTTCATGGTATTGCCGGTGGTGTGGCAAGGCCTGGTTTGTCCGGGCCAGTGTGCCGGCGCTCCAGCAGGCCGAGCAGGCCATGCGGCACGAGCAGCACGAACACGATCAGGACCGCACCCAGAATCACCATGTACAGCAGGGGTGCGTTGGCCCACAACAACTCCGACAGGACCGACAGGAAGATCACCCCGAGCAGGGGTCCGCGGGCATTGTCGCCACCGCCCAGGATCGCCATCGCGATCACGGTGACCGAGATCATCGGGTCGAACACCTGGCCCACCACGAAATAGGTGGAGCGCAGCGCCATGATGGCACCCACCATGCCGGGGATCGCCGCGCCCAGGATGAAGGCCATCAGCTTGTAGCGTACGACCGGTACACCCAGCGTTTCGGCGGCCTCTTCGTTCTCGCGCAGCGAGCGCAGCCCGTGGCCGAAACGTGAACCGCCGACCCAGGTCAGCATGGCGACCGAGGCCATGGCAAGGGCGAACATGGAGAAGTAGATGACGTTCAGGTCGGGCGCGCCGAACAGGATGCGGCTGGCCATGCCCGAGGCCGCCTCGATCCAGGTGATGCTGTATTTGACGAGTTCTGCCAGCCCGAAGGTCAGGATGACGAAATAGGGCCCGCGCACGCGCAAGACCGGCAGGCCCACCAGTGCCGCCACCAGTGCCGCCAACAGGCCCGCGCCCAGCACGGCCAGCACCAGCGGGACTTGTTGCCAGGTGACCACCACCAGGTAGGCGCCCAGGCCGTAGAAGACGACGTGTCCCAGCGAGACATAACCGGTCATCTTGGACAACACGCACCAGCTCTGGGTCAGGGCGAGCCACATCAGCAGGGTCAGGCCGATGCCCACCAGGTAGTCATTGGCTACGAAGGGCAGGGCGACCAGTGTGACCAGGCAGCACACCCACAGCAAGGTCCACCAGTGGTTGGGACAGAGATCTTTCATGCGGAGCGTTCGCTCATCGTGCCGCCGCCCGGCGGGCGAACAGTCCGTTCGGAAACAGCAGCAGGGCAGCCACAAATGCACCGTACAACAGCACCGAGCGCATGTTGGCCGATGTCAGGGCCACGCCGTAGGTCTCGATCACACCCAGCAGCAGCGCGGCCAACAGGCCTGCCATGACGTTACCCAGGCCGCCCAGGATGATGACGATGAAGCCGGCGATGGTGAACGGAAATCCGGAAAAGGGCGAGAACTGCCCGAGCATCGAGATCATCACGCCGGCGAGCGCCGCCGATCCGAAACCCAGCACGAAACTGAGCCACTGCACCCGGTCGACGTTGACGCCCACGATGTGGGCCGCTTCACGTCGCTCGATCACGGCGCGCATGGCCAGGCCAAACACGCTGCGTGCGAGGAACAACGCAACGCCGATACAGAAAGAGCCAGCCACCAGCAGCGTGGCCAGACGGTTGCCGGTCATGGCGACATCACCCAGGTGGTACACGGTGTCGAGGTAGTTGTAGGCCCGGTTGTTGGGCGTGAAGGCCAGCGCCGTGGCATTTTGCAGGATGATCGACAGGCCGAAAAACAGCAGCAGCGAGTTGCTCTCCAGGCGCGTGGCGGTGGTGGTAGCACCGCCGGCCAGGATACGCCGGAAGATGCCGCGGTAGAGCGCATAGCCGAGCGCTCCGCCGATGGCGGTGACGACGGGTGCAGCGAGCAGCGGCGAGACGCCCAGCCAGGTGAAGGCCCAATACCCGCCATAAGCGCCCAGCATCACCACGTCGCCGTGTGCCACGTTGAGCATGCGCATGGTGCCGTACACCAGGTTCAACCCCAGCGCGATCAGCGCATAGAGCGAGCCGGTGACGAGCGCTGCAAAAAGCAGCTGCCCCGAAAGCAGGGTTTCGAGCACCGTCATTGCGCGATTACCAGCCCTTTTTCGCCTCGAACTTGGCGCTGGCCAGGGACGCGGGCCACACGATCTGCAACTTGCCCTTCTGGGTCTGCACAAACGCGGTCGGCGTGATGGAGTTCTGCACGCCGTCGAACTTCACCTTGCCGTTGATGGTGTCGAAGGTCGTGCTGCTGATCATGGCGCGCATCTTTTCCTTGTCCAGGCCCGTCTTCGCCACGGTGGTTTCCAGGATTTCGAGGGACATCCAGGCCAGCGCGGAGTTCAGGTAGTCCGGGTTTTCATTGAACTTCTTGACGTAGGCGTCGTGGAAGGCCTGTGACCCCTTCCATTCGGCGCGCGGCGACCAATGTGCAATCGACACCACACCTTCGGCGGAGGTGGCGCCGACCGCCTTGGCGAAGAACGGGTCGGTCGGCCCGATGGCAACAAAATGGAGCGGGTTGTTCAGACCCAGTTCCTTGGCCTGTTTGGCATACAGCACCGAGTCGCCCGGGTAGGCCAGCGCCAGCACCGCATCGACGTTGGCCTGCTTGACCTGTGTGAGTGTGGCGGTCATGTCGCTGATGTCGGGCGGGTATTCGGCTGTCACCTTGACGGTGATCCCGGCCTTCTTCAGCTCGGGCTCCAGGAAATTCTTGATCTCCTTGGTGAAGGGCAACACGTTGGACAACACAGCGACCGACTTGACATTCTGGGCCTTCAGCATGGCGGTTAGCTCGGCGCCAATGCGGTCGGGAATGGCAGAGGTGGGGAACCAGATGTAGCCGGGCTTGACCGTGCGCAGCGCCACGGAGGCCGCGGTGTTGCCGACCACCGGGAACTTGAACTTCTCGAGCACCGGTGCAATGGCGAGGTGGAAAGGAGTGCCCCAGGGCGCCAGCAGCAGGTCGACCTTGTCGTCGGTGATCAACTTTTCGTAGATGCGCACGGCCTGGTCGGGCTTGGACTGGTCGTCGAAGATGACGAATTCGACCTTGCGCCTGGTACCACCGACGTCCATGCCACCCTTGGCATTGGTCTGCTCGCGCCACAGCTCGTAGGTGTTGAGCTGCGAGGGCGTGGCATTGGCCAGCATGCCGGTACGCGCCATTGAAAAGCCGATGCGCAGGGGCTTGTCGGCCTGGGCCGTCGCCACACCCGTGGCCAGCGCCAGCATGGCCGCCGTGATGCCGCTTACCACCATGCGGCGGTTTGTCTTCGAAAATTTCATCGCTTGACTCCAGTGAATGTAGGAAAAAGGGGTTACCGACCAGGCCCACGGATCCAGGCCGCTGCGCGCGCCACCCAAGGACGGGAGGCGTCGCCACAGACGACACTCGCCTCGAAGTGGTCACAATCTTCGAGAATTTCTACCTGTACTGGCACATCTGCCGCGCGCAACGCGTCCACCATCTGCCCGGCTTGCTTGATCAGGTGCGGGAAGTCCCGGCTGCCGTGTGTCAGCAGGAACGGCGGGCACGCGGCTGCTTGCAGCTGTACCAATGGGGACGCGGCCGCTTCGGCCTCGCCGTCCCGGACCGGGCCGAGGAAGCGGGGGTGCACCGCCATGCCACTGGCGGGACCGAACAGGTACACCCCGCTGACTGGCAGGCAGCCGGCAATGGCTGACGGGTCGAGCTGGCGCTGCGTGCGCCAGGCGGAGGTGACCGCCAACAGGGCGGCGTAATGGCCGCCGGCGGAGTGTCCGCCTATGAAGACGCGGGTCGCCGCGCCTGCAGTTGCCATGCCATGGCGGATGACCCATGCCACGGCGTCGGCACAGTCGTCCAGACCGGCCGGAAAAACATGCGTCGGGGCCAGCCGGTAGCCAGCGCTGACAAAGGTGATGCCGTGCGCCTGGAATGCCGGCGCCATGAAGTACATCCATTCTTTGTAGCCGGTGGTCCAGCCGCCGCCGTGGAAGAACACCAGCACCTCACCCGAGGGGTGGGCCGGGCGGAACACCGCCAGCGACTGGTAGGGATCGGCGCCATAGGCGTGTTCTTCTCCCTGCAGGCCGTCCCCCAGCGCGAAAATGCGCTGCTGGTAGGCGGCCCCCATGGGCGACAGGGAATCTTGCGCGGGGTAGTGGCCGATGTTCATGCCTGTTCTTTCGCCAGTACCGCGGCCAGCACCCGTTCACAGGTGAAGGGCAGTTGCCGCAGGCGTGTGCCGATCGCGTCGACGATGCCATTGCCGATCGCCGCGGCCACCGTATTGATGCCGATCTCGCCCACGCTCTTGGCACCGAACGGGCCGGTGGGTTCGTTCGACTCGACCAGGTAGGCGTGTTGTTCGTCCGGCATCTCGGCGAAGGTGGGGATCTTGTAGTCCATCAGACTTGGATTGGCGAGCCGGGCGCCGTCCCACACCATTTCTTCCGTCAGCGCGTACCCCATGCCCTGCACGAGTGCGCCTTCGATCTGGCCGGTGGCCATGACCGGATTGATGGCCCGGCCGATGTCGCAGGCCGTCCAGGCACGCGGCACGCGGACTTTTCCGGTCACGGTGTCCACCTCGACCTCGATCACCTGGGCGCTGAAACTGAAGATGCCGATCTGAGCGAATGGCAGGCCCAGGACCACCGCGCGTTTGGGGTCGACGGTCTGGCGGTCGAAGACCCAGCTGTTCGACCCAATGATGGGCCCGCCGGCGGCCCAGTGGGCATACCCGGAGATCTGGGCAAAACTCACGCCGCCTTCGGGCACACCCTTGATGCCGATGCTGCCGCCGGCGCGCAGTTCGAGGTCTTCCTCGGCGCATTCCATCATGGTGCCGGCGTATTTCTTGAGCTGCTTTTCCACCTCTGCCGCCGCCGCCACCACCGAGCGCCCGGTCATGTAGGTGATGCGGCTGGCCGTGGTGCCCCAGTTGTAGGGGGAGCCATCGGTGTCGGGACTGGCGATGGCCACCCGGTCCATCGGTACCTGCAGCGACTGCGCGCAGATCTGGGTGAGTGCGGTATTGCTGCCCTGCCCGATATCGACGGCGCCGGTGTTGAGCAGCACCGTGCCGTCCTCGAGCAGACGCACGATGGCGCCGGTGGCGAGCAGGCCGCTGATGTGGGCCGAGACAGCCAGGCCCATGCCGCGACGGAACTCCTGTGCCGGGCCCGCGCCCTGCTGTGTAGGGGCAGCACGGGCGGCCTGCCATCCGGACTCCCGCTCGACCACATCGAGACACTCGGCCAGCCCGTTCGAGAGAATCGCCTGCCCGCCGAACCAGGTGTCGCCCGCACGCTTCATGTTCTGGCGGCGGATGGCGATCGGGTCGATGTCCAGCTTTCTGGCAATGGCGTCGATCTGTTGCTCGGACGCGAACGTGACCTGCGGCACACCGAAGCCCCGAAAGGCACCAAAGCGCATCTTGTTGGTGTAGGCCACGCGCCCATGGGCCGACGCGTGCGGGATGTTGTAGGGGCCGCAGTTCATCAGCAGCGCGTACCCCAGCACGCCGGGACTGTCGTCGCCGTAGGCACCGCCATCCAGCAGCAGCTCGGTTTCGCGGGCCACAAGGGTCCCGTCTCTCAGTGCGCCAGTCTTCATGCGGATGGTGACGGGGTGGCGCGCACGCACGGTCTCGAAATCCTCTTCTCGGCTGAGGATCAGCTTGACCGCCTTGCGGGACTTGAGTGCCAGAAGCACCACGGCCGGCTGCACATGGGCCTCCATCTTGTTGCCGAAACCGGCGCCGATGCTCGGCGTCAGGCAACGCAGCTTGGTCATGGGCAGGCCCAGCGCTTCGCACACATTGGCCTGTACGCGAAACACCGACTGGTTGGCGGACCACAGCGTCACACGACCCGAGGCGTCGATCTCGGCCAACGCGCCACAGGGTTCGATTGACAGGTGCGCCTGTGCCTGCGTTTGGTAGTGGTCTTCGACGATCACGTCGCACCGGGCCCAGGCGGCTTTGGCGTCGCCTTCGTGCAGGGAGGTGCGGGAGCAGACATTGCCCTGCGTGCCGGAGTCGAACACGGCCGCATACGCTGCGGCATCGTCGTGCACTCGGGGAGCGTGCGGAAGCAGTGCCAGCGCTGGGTCGAGCGCGGCCGGCAGCACCTCGTAGTCGACCTCGATCAGCCGTGTGGCCTGGCGCGCGATGGCTTCGGTATCGGCCGCCACTGCTGCGACGATCTCGCCGCTGTAGCGCACCTTGCCCTTGGCCAGGGCCGGTTCGTCCTTGATGAATGCACCCATGCGGTGCTTGTCGTCAAGGTCGTCCCCGGTGACGATGGCCCGAACGCCGGGCAGGGCCCTGGCGGCGCGCAGGTCGTAGCCGCGGATGCGCGCATGGGCGTGGGGGCTCTGCAGGATGGCTCCATGCAGCATGCCTGGGCGGTACAAGTCGGCGATGTATTGCGCCCGGCCGGTGAGTTTCTCGTTGCCATCGAGTTGCGGAACCGATGCGCCGACGGCGCCCTTGGGTGGCTGTTCGCTCATGCAGACACCGCCTTCCCGCGCACCGTGGTGGAGGCGTCCAGCACCGCGGCGACGATCTTGGCATACCCGGTGCAGCGGCAGAGGTTTCCCGACAGCACCGTGCGGACGTCGTTCGCATCCGGGGCCGGGTTGTGCTGCAGCAGCGCGTAGGCGCTGATGAGCATGCCCGGTGTGCAAAAACCGCACTGGAACGCGCCGCACTGTGCAAACGACTGCTGCAAAACCTGCATGCCAGGCTGGTCGTTCAGGCCTTCCAGCGTGTGGATGGTGGCACCTTCACAATTCTGTGCGAGGCTCAGGCAGGAGCGTACCGTCCGGTTGTCGACCATGACGGTGCAGGCGCCGCACACGCCCTGGTTGCAGCCGCGTTTCGCTGCTGTGCACTGCAACTGGTCCCGCAACACGGTGAGCAAGGTGTCGTGCAAGCCGGCACGCACATCGGCCGGCGCGCCGTTGACCGACAGCGTGATTGGCAGTTTCGGCTGACTCATGGATTTCCTCCTTGGGCGGCTTCGACAGCCCGCACAGCCCGCAGCAACAGACGCGGAATGAGTTGGCGCCGGTAATCGGCGCTGCCACGCACATCGTCCAGCGGGTCGGCATGGTGTTGCAGCAGTTCGCCGGCCCGGGTGATCGCGGCGTTGCTGCGGTCGCCCGATAGCAGGGCGTTGGCGGCTTCGTCGGAGATGGGTACCGGCCCGCAGGCGCCCACGGCTACGCGCATGCGCCCGTCGCCGTGCAGGCAGGCTGCGACTGACGCGGTCGCATAGTCGCCAGCGACGCGGGCATGCTTGATGTAGACACCCTGGTCGGCGCTGGACCCGGGTGCAGGCAGCAGCACGGCGGTGACCAGTTCGCCGGGCTCCAGGGCTGTCACGTACCAGTCGACAAAAAATGCGCTGGCCGGGACACACCGGGTGCCAGTGGTCGAGGCAATTTCCACCTGGGCGTCGGCGGCCACGAGGGCGGGCGGATAGTCCAGGCCAGGGTCGGCAAACGAGATCGAGCCGCCGATGGTGCCCATGTTGCGCACCGTGGCGTTGGCAATCTGCGACGCGGCATGGCGCACAGCGGCCGACGTGCCCAGGGCCAGCGTGGTTTCGGCGGTTTCCCGGTGGCGCGTGAAGGCGCCGATCCGGATGCGTCCGTCGGGCATTCTGGAAATGCCCTTGATCTCGTCGATACCGGCCAGGCTGACGAGCGCGGCCGGTTCAATCACCCGGGCGTTGAGCATGGCCACCAGCGTGGCGCCGCCGGCGATCGGCTTGGCGTCCGGGTCCTGCGCCAGCAGCGCGGTGGCTTCGGCAATGGTGCGGGGGTGGTAGAAACCTTGCAGCATGGGTGTCGTCAGTGGTCGGCGGTCTTGGCGGCGGTGCTCTGGCCGGTCAGCCAGGTCCACACGCGCCGCCACCAGGAGATGTGCAGCGGGGTGGCCGGTGCGGGGCGCGCCGGTGAGACTGGAGACATCGGTTCGGCGCCAGCTTGCACTGCAGCCGGTGTTGCGGTGGCGGCTGCCGCGGCCCCGATGTCTTCGAGTTTCTTCTGCAGGTTGGCGGCAAACTCGTCACCCAGGTTCTGCGCCTTCTTTTTCATCATGCCCAGTGCGAACCGGCCGAGCCGCCCGGTGATCGAGACATCGGAGCGGTAACTGACGATTGTGCCGGCCGGGCTGCCGGTCAGGGTAATCTGGCTGTCGGCCTGCAGCGTACTGGCACGGCCGCCTTCCTCGCCCCGGGTGGTGGCCCATACATTGTTGTGGTCCTGGCGGGTGATCTCCACCTCGAGATCGAACCGAGCCTTGATGCCCGCCATGGCCATCGCGATCACGGCGCGGTACTTTTTGTCGTCGAGGGGCTCGATCGTCTCGCAGCCTGGCAGGCAGGAGGCCATCAACCGGACGTCAAACAGGTGCTGCAGCAATGACTCGGGTGCCGCCGGCACGGAAAACTGGCCCTCGATCAGCATGAAACCGGACTCCGCAGGGGCATGAATGTGTACTTCGGTGGGTGCGAGGGGCTCAGCGCGCCTCGCGCGGCACGACCATCTTCGGGTCGACCAGGCGACCATTCTCGACCACGGCGCTGCCGTCCAGTTCGATCGTGCAGTGTCGCATGGGGACGTCGTAGTGGCCCCGCGTCGTGCGCTTGCCGCCGCCCTGGCTGTTCGGGCCGGTCGAAAACAGAAAGTTGCCGGGAAAGCTGCGCGCGGCAGCGCGGTTGTGTTCGGGGACATCGCCATTCAGGGCAATAGCGTCCCAGCGGCACTGGGGGTTCATGCCCCATCCCAGATGGGAGACTGCGTAGGGGTCCATGTCTTGCGGGCTGGTCTTGCCTTCGTCCAGCCAGTCGCGCATCAGCATGGCGTCCAGGCCGCCCTCGATGCTGGTGACGTGGCCGTTCTCGATCTCGAGGTGGATCTTGTCCTGCACGTAGCGGCAGTAGGGAAGGATGATGATGTCGCCCGGCATGATGACCACGGTACCCGAGGCGCTGCCTTCGTTGGGGAAGGTGTGCAGCAGGCCGACGCCCCAATGGTCAAAGTGGCCGGGTTCGTCGGCGAATCCGTACTGGGTCATCACCGGATACTCGCCGCGGGTGTAGGTCAGGTTGGTTCCGGCCTTGCTCGTGACCCGGATCTTCTTGGTGTTTTCGTACCGGCCATGGGCGTACATCAGCGCCTCTTTCAGGCCGGGAGGCGACTGCAGGTTGAGCAGGTCGTCGGGCGAGTCGATCACCATTTGCACCCGCACGCCGTTGTCCATGACTTTCCTGAGCCAGGCCGAAAACAGCGGGATGTGGAATATCAGGACCATGTCGGCGGCCATGAGGGCTTCGAGCGTGCCCTTGCACTGCCCGATTGTGGCGACACCGACCTTGGTCCAGCCGGGGATGGTGTTGACGCGCATGTCGTAGATGTCGAAGCCCATTTCTTCGGCTGCTGCGAACGCCGCCTGGATATATTCAGGACGGGTGCCCAGATCGCTGACCACCGCCACCGTCTGGCCGGGGCCGACCTTGCACAACTCGAATTGCTTGCGAAACAGCGAGGTCAGTTTTGCGGGGTTGACTTGGGGCGTTCTGACGGCGGATTGCATGGAGATTCCTTTGCTGCTGGATGACCGCCCTGGCAATGATCTGGATCAAGAACGGGTGATATTTTTCGCCAGTCTATGGACTCGGGTTACAGGTGTCAATAGCGAATGCCGTTTATTTTTGAGCGGGTTTTCCCGTACCCGTGCCGGGATCGATTGCTGCCAAAATTGACCGCGCACGGGCAGTTCACCTGCCACACGAAAGGCACCGGCCAATGGCTCAACGCAAAAAGGACGAAGTTCGCGCGGCGATCCTCGACGCGGCATTCACGCTGTTCACCGAGCAGGGTTACAGCGAGACATCGATACCGGCGATTGCGCGCCGGGCCGGCTTTTCGACCGCCAATGTCTACATCTATTTTCATTCCAAGATCGACATTCTTTTCACGCTGTACGAGCCCTGGCTGCAGGAGCGGCTCGACAAATTCGAGGCCGCCATCCGGCGCATCAAGGATCCCAGGAAGCGGCTGGAGCGGGTCCTGATGGCGCTGTGGCGTGATTTGCCACGGGACAGCAACGGCTTCGCCAACAACGTGATGCAGGCGGTTTCCACCAGCGCCGGCACGGGAGACTACAGCCCGCACCTGCGCGAGTTGTTCCAGCGCCGGGTGGCGCAATGGATTCAATCTTGTCTGCAGGTCTCGGTCGACGAGGCCGCGAGTATTGCGGCCGTGGTCCTGATGGCATTCGACGGCTTCGCGATGAATGTGCATCTGGCGCATGGGGTCGCGTGCGACCGCACGATTGCCCAGCTTTTCGGTGGGCTCCTCACGCGGTCCCGGCCGGG
>JANOUM010000362.1:0-2262 GCA_031416855.1 Rhodoferax sp.
GTAATTTTTCAACCTGAGCCTTCAGCGTGATGCCAGTCTGTATGTCCTGCGGGCTGTAGTCGAGTTGTACGCCGTGCTGTACCCGGTGGAAGGCATCCGGCGCCAATACCAGAAAACCAGCGGCGGCGTACCCGTCGGCGATCGCACGGATATGCGCATTGACACCAAAAATCTCCTGCGCCACCACCACGGCACCCCGCGCGCGGCCGACCGGTCGTGCGACATAGGTCGGGAAGCTGAATCCGTCGGCGGCGGTGAGTAGGATGGTATCTGACATGAACTCTCCTGATGGCGAAAAGCGTCGGGCTCGCACCGGCGCGGATGGGCAAATCTTACGCCGCGGCCAGCTTACGGGCGACAAAATCAAGGCGGTCCTGGCCCCAGAACAGCTCGCCATCGATGCGGTAGGTCGGGGCGCCGAAGATGCCGGCGTCAATCGCCTCCTGCGTCTGTACGTCATACCGGGCCTGCACCTGCGCCGACCGCGCCTCCTGCAGTCGCAGGCCCGCCAGCCCGGTCTCGTGCAGCAACTCGGCGAGCACCGCCGGGTCGGCAATATTGCGCTCCTGCGCCCAGACGGCAGCCAGCACAGCACCCGTCAGCCGCAGCGATGCGGATGCGCCATCAGCTTGGTCGACGGCGATGATCAGGCGTGCCGCGTCGTCGCCGGACACTGGAAAAAACCGTGGCTGCAGCACCAGCGGCAGCCCCAGGAAACTCCCAAAGCGCTGCAGGTCCACCAGCCGGTAGGCCTGCCGCTGCGGCGCACGGCGCGCCAGCGGCAGCCCGCCGGACACCGGGAAGACGCGCCCGAGGTCGACCGGAAGCACCTGCACCGTCGCGCCCGCCGCTTCGGCCATGACGACCAGGCGCGCATGGCCCAGGTAGGTCCAGGGGCTTTGAGGGGCAAAAAAATAGTCGATGCTGAGGGCCACGCGCTGTCTCCTGTGAGGGGCTGGTGTATCGTGCATGGTTGTAACCGCAAATCGCCATTTCTGCAGGGAACATTCATGAATCCGGTCCTTTTGGTCACTGGCGGTTCGCGCGGCATTGGTGCCGCAACGGCATTGCTCGGCGCGCGCCAGGGCTTTGCTGTGGCGGTCAACTTCAGTGCCAACGCCCGGGCGGCCGAGGCCGTCGTGGCGCAGATCAGAGCCGGCGGCGGCACGGCCATCGCCGTGCAGGCCGATGTGGCGGACGAGGCACAGGTACTCGCCATGTTCCAGCAAGTCGACGCCACCCTCGGCCGGCTCGGCGCGCTGGTCAACAACGCCGGTGTGGTCGACCAGGCGGCGCGGCTGGATGCCATGGACGGTGCTCGCATGCGGCGCATGTTCGATATCAACGTCATGGGCAGTCTGTTGTGCGCGCGCGAAGCCGTGCTGCGCATGAGTACGCGCCATGGCGGAACGGGCGGCGTGATCGTCAATGTATCGAGTGTTGCGGCCCGCCTGGGAGGCTCGGGGCAGTACGTCGACTATGCCGCGTCGAAGGGCGCGATCGACACCTTCACCATTGGCCTGGCGCGGGAAGTTGCCACCGAGGGTATCCGGGTGAATGCGGTGCGCCCGGGCATCATCGACACCGAGATCCATGCCTCGGGCGGGCAACCCGACCGGGCGCGCGAGATGGCGCCCGTGGTCCCGATGCAGCGCGCCGGCTCGGCCGATGAAGTGGCGCACAGCATCGTCTGGCTGCTGTCGCCAGACGCGAGTTACATCACCGGTTCGATCCTCGACGTGGCCGGTGGCCGCTAGGCGGCAAGCCGATGGATTACAAGCCGCTTCTGACCCTGCTGGCGATCGTGAACCCGCTTGCCATCGTGCCGTTCTTCATCCACTACACGCACGACTTCACACGCGAACAACGGCTGCGCACGATCTGGATCGCGTCCTTTAGCTGTTTTGTCGTGATCGCCGCCAGTGCCTTGCTGGGCCTGCAGATCCTTGAGTTCTTCGGCATATCGCTGGCAAGTTTCCAGGTCGGTGGCGGCATGCTGCTGCTGACCTCGGCGCTGAGCATGCTCAACGCGCAGCCGGCCGAGGCCAGATCCAACGCCGACGAGATGGGCGATGCCGCCCGGCGCTCCTCGGTCGGCACCAGTATTGCGGTGGTGCCCTTGACCATTCCGCTGCTGACCGGGCCTGCGACCATGTCCACCGTGGTGATCTATGCCGAACGGGCCAAGCACTTCCCGCAACTTGCGGCGCTGGTCGGTTATGGCGTGGTGATCGGCCTCGCCACCGCCCTCTGTTTTGCGCT
>JANOUM010000363.1:0-3275 GCA_031416855.1 Rhodoferax sp.
TTCCTTGACCCGCTTGTCGATGGTGGCCTTGTCGGTCCGCCGCTCGGCGAGCCCGAAACCGATGTTCTCGCCAATGGTCATGTGCGGGAACAGGGCATAGTCCTGGAACACCATGCCAATGCCGCGTTTGTTGGTGGGCAGCCGGGTCACGTCCTCGTCACCCAGGAAAATGGTGCCCGTGGTGGGGACGACAAAACCCGCGATCATCCTCAAGGTGGTGGTCTTGCCGCACCCCGACGGGCCGAGCAGGGTGAGGAATTCACCCTCGCGGATGTCGAGATTCACGCTCTTGACCGCGAAGGTCTCGCCGTACTTCTTGGTGACTTTGTCGAGGACGACGCGGGACATGGTTCTCCTTCGCTGCCAAGCTGGTGCGGATGTTGTCCGCCTACTTGCTCACCGCGCGGTTCCACTGGTCATACCAGTTGTTGACGTTGACCCCCTTGTAGTCGATCCGCAGCATGTTGGCGAGATCGGCGGCCTCGATGTAGTTGAGGGCGACAAACACCGGGTCTTCTGTGCGCAGGCGTTGAATGGCACGCTTGTTGACGGGCCAAACGCCGCTGTTCTTGGCAAATGCGACCTGGAACTCCTCGTCCAGGTAGGCATTCACGAAGGCCATCGCCGCGGCGGCGTTCTTTGTGCCCTTCACGACGCCAAGCCAGCCCACCTTGATCACGCCCTTTTGCTTGTCGTTGATCTTCGGATGCGCCGCAGCCACATTGGCTCCCGCAAACTTGATCGAGCGAAGGCACCACCCGGTGTGGGCCACAGCGGCGTAAATGTCGCCACTCTTGAAGCCGCTTACTACATCTCCGCCGGCCTTCCAGAACTTGGCACCCTTGATCGTGGCGATCGTGTCCAGTGCCGGCTTGACGTTGCTGGTGTCGCCACCAGAGGCAAAAGCCATCCCGGCGAAGTTTGCCAGACCGCCGCCGCCCGTGATGTCGGCCAGCATCACCCGGCCCGCCAGTTTCGGGTTTGCGAGGTCCTTGTAGCTGGTTGGAACCGGCAATCCCAGCTCCGCGAACTTGCCTTTGTCGTAACAGATGACCTCCTGGGTGGTCCAGTTGCCGACCCCATTCGGGTTGCGTTGCCAGCCTTCAATCTGGTTGGCGTTGGGGACCGCGTTGTAGTCGATCGGCGCCAGCAGACCGCCCTCGACCACCTGGTCGAACTGGGCGTCGAGAATTTCGACGACGTCGAACGGCGCGTCGCGGCCGCGTGCGGCAATGATCTTCGCCAGATTGTCCTGCGGGCTCCCGATGACGAACTCGACTTTGGCTCCCATTGCCTCGATTTTCGGCGCGACGATCTTGGCAAGGTCATCGCGCCATGGACCGCCAAAGGTTGCCACGCGCAATGTCACGCCGTCGAACGGTTTTGCCTGCGCCTGCGTTGCTGGCGACCACACCGCGGCGGAAAACGCGACCGTGACCCCGGCCAACGACAGTGCGCATGTGCTGAGAAACTTGTCCATCTCACATCCTTTCAAGAAAAGAAACCACCCCGCCGGAAACGCCGGCCCCGTCAGACCCCTTGTCACCGTGAACTGCCCGAGTGCACGACCGAGTCAAGTCCGATCACCTTCTGGACCAACAGCAGCGCCACCATCGAAAAAACGATCACCAGCGACGCGGACGCAAGCACCGAAGGATTGAAATCCGTTTCGATCCCGAAAAACAGCTCGACCGGGTAAGTGACGAAACCGGGGGCGGTCAGGAACATGGCGATCGGTACGTCGGAGAACGACACCATGAAGGCGTACAGCGCACCCGCATGGACTCCGGGCATGATGGTGGGCAGGGTGATGCGCCGAAACGTGCTCCAGCGGCTCGCGCCCATGCTCAGCGCCGCCTCTTCCAGACGCATGTTGAAGCGCTGCAGCACCGACACCACAGTGCCGATGACATAGGGCGTGGCGACGAACAGGTGGCCGAGGTACAGGCCGACGAACGTCGCGTTCAGGAACAGGCCGGTGGCGTCTCCAGCGACGTAGTACAAGCGCAGGAACGCCACGCCCGTGACAACCGCCGGTATCTGCATCGGAGCACGGAAGATCGCGAGAAACACCGACTTGCCCGGCAGATTGCCGCGCACGATCGCGAGCGCGGCGGGGATGCCGAGCAGGCATGCGCCGAGCGCCACCGATAACGCCAGCCCGAGCGAAAGCCCGAGTGACTGGTAGTGTGTCGTGGGAATCTTCTGGTACCACTTCCAGGTCAGTTCCTGGGGTGGAAACACCACGCCCGAATACGCGGTAGTGCCGTCGAACGACGACCCGATCACCACCGCCATCGGCGCCAGCAGGAAGAAGTAGGCCCAGCCGACCCAGAAGTACTTCGCGACCGTGCCCAACGAGGGCATGCGCCAACCGGCGGCACCGGCCCGTGGGGAGGAGGGCGGTTGGTCGTTCATGCGATCACCAGCCGGGCGGCGCGCAGGCGCCGCACCAGGAAGACGGATACGACGTTGATCAGGATCACCGACACCAGCAGCACGGCAGCCAGGGTTGCGCCCATGCCGTATTTGGTCTCCACGATCACAGCACGCTGGATCAGCACCGGCAGCGTGAACACACGGCCCCCGCCAAGCAGCGAGGCCGAGGTGAATGCTCCCATGCACATGTTGAACATCATCAGGGCTCCGACGATGACGCCCGGCAGGCTGAGCGGAAGGATCACGCGCCAGAACACGCGCGGCCGGCTTGCGCCGTGGACGGCGGCGGCCTCTTCGAGCGAGGTCGGAATGGTGCGTACCACGCTGTACAGCAGCAATACGGCAAAACCCATCGTGAACTGCATCAGGCCGACGACGACTCCGGTGGCATTGCCGATGATGGTGTAGGGCTTGTCCAGCAGGCCGATCGCCACCATCAGCTTGTTGAACCCCCCGTCGGCGGAGAAGATGACGATGAGGCCGTAGACCTTGATCACGATGGTTACAAACGACGAAACCACTACGCCCGCCAGCATCACCATCGCCCAGCGCGAGCGCATGCGGGCGATCACGTAGGCCACTGGAAAACTCATCAGCAGGGTGCAGACCGTGGCAATCGCGGACACCTTGACCGTGAGCCACAGCGAGCGCAGGTAGAACTCGTCCGTGAACAGCGTCTGGTAGTTGCCCCAGCCCAGGGTTTTCGACAGGTTGCCCAGGCCCATGTCGGCCGCCAGGCTGCCGCGCAGGAAGGTCAGCTGCGACGCCGCGAGCAGCACAAAGCTCACGACGAACGACGGAATCAGCAGGTACTCCCAGCGCGTATGCATAGTCGG
>JANOUM010000364.1:0-4751 GCA_031416855.1 Rhodoferax sp.
CAGGCCAAGTTCGCTTTCAATGCGTCGTCGGCCAGCAAAGGCGCCGTGCTGGACAACTATTGATTCCCAGGCTCAGCGCCGCTTCCTGGAGTTGGTGCCGATAGCAGTCCTGTTACGCTCGATGCGTCGGTGCCGTCGGGCGTCCTCGCGCTCCATTGCCTTGCGTTTGGTGTAACCGCTGGAGTCGGCCCACGCCCACCACGCCACCGCCAGGGCGAAGGGAAACAGAACGACCCACCAGTCCCAGGCCGCCACCGGCCCCAGTTCCAGAAACTTCAAGGCCAGAAGGATTAGTCCAAGTGCCAACAAATACATCGCATTCCCCCGAGTTTGGACACATGTGCTCACAAAGGCGGTCAACCGCCGTCACTACAATCGCGTTGAAACACTGTAACCGAACCAAGAGGACGATGATGAAATTAGCTTTTGTTGTGGGTCTGGCCGTCGCGGCTGTGGCGACCGTCAGCATGCCAGTGCACGCAGACCAAGCGCTGGCCACTGCCAAGAACTGCATGACTTGCCACGCGCTCGACAAGAAAGTGGTGGGGCCTGGCTACAAAGAGATTGCCACCAAGTACGCCGACCAAAAGGATGCCGTAGACAAACTTGCGGGCAAGATCCTCAAGGGCGGTGCGGGCGTATTCGGCGTGGTGCCGATGCCTGCCAATACCCAGGTAAGCGAAGCGGAAGCCAAGAAGCTGGCGGCGTGGGTTCTTAGCCTGAAGTGATCTGAACCCACCTGAACATCAAAAAACCCGCCGAGGCGGGTTTTTTGATGGATTCGGCAACTGCATCAGGCGCGCGGCCTGATGCTCCCGGGCCTACCAGGCTTGACCCAACTGGTCGAGAATGGCCGGATTCTCCAGCGTGGAGGTGTCCTGCGTCACGGCCTCGCCCTTGGCGATGGAGCGCAACAGCCGGCGCATGATCTTGCCCGACCGTGTCTTGGGCAGGTTCTCGGCAAACCGGATGTCCTTCGGTTTGGCGATGGGACCGATCTCCTTGGCGACCCAGTCCCGTAGTTCCTTGGCCATGGCCTTGGCAGCGTCGCCCGACGGGCGCGCGCCCTTGAGCACCACAAACGCGCACACCGCCTCGCCAGTCATGGCGTCCGGTCGGCCCACCACTGCGGCTTCGGCCACCAGTGCAGCGTGCGACACCAGCGCCGACTCGATTTCCATCGTGCCGAGGCGGTGCCCGGACACGTTGAGCACATCATCGATACGCCCGGTGATCCGGAAATACCCGCGGTCGGCGCTGCGAACGGCACCGTCACCCGCCAGATACAACCTGCCGCCCATCTCCTCCGGAAAATAGGCTTTCTTGAAGCGCTCAGGGTCGTTCCAGATGGTGCGGATCATCGATGGCCAGGGGCGCTTGATCACCAGAATGCCACCAGTGCCGTTGGGGATGTCGTGGCCCACCTCGTCGACGATGGCCGCCATGATGCCCGGTAGCGGCAAGGTGCAACTTCCGGGCACCAGGGGCGTCGCCCCTGGCAGCGGCGTCATCATGTGGCCCCCGGTTTCGGTTTGCCAGAAGGTGTCGACGATGGGGCAGCGTTCCCCACCCACGTTCTTGTAGTACCACATCCACGCCTCGGGGTTGATGGGCTCACCCACTGAACCGAGGATGCGCAGGCTCTTGAGGTTGTAGCGGTCGGGGTGAACCTTGGCGTCGCCTTCGGCAGCCTTGATCAGCGAGCGGATCGCGGTGGGCGCGGTATAGAAGATGGTGCACTGGTGGCGTTCGATCATCTGCCAGAAGCGCCCGGCATTGGGATAGGTCGGGACGCCTTCGAAGATGATCTGGGTCGCACCTGCAGCCAGTGGGCCATAGGCCACGTAGGTATGGCCGGTGATCCAGCCGATGTCAGCGGTGCACCAAAACACGTCGGACGGCTGCAGGTCGAAAGTCCAGTCCATCGTGAGTTTGGCCCACAGCAGGTAACCGCCGGTGGAGTGCTGGACGCCTTTCGGTTTGCCTGTCGAGCCCGAGGTGTACAACACAAACAGGGGATGCTCAGCGCCTACCGGCACCGGCACACACTCGGCGCTTTGCACTGCCAGCACTTCCTCGAAGGTCTTGTCGCGGCCAGCGACCATGTTGCAGGCAGTGGGCGTGCGCTGGTACACGAACACGGTCTTGATCGACTCGCAACCACCCATCGCCAGGCCTTCGTCCACGATGGCCTTGAGTGGCAATTCCCGCCCGCCGCGCATTTGGTAGTTGGAGGTGATCACGGCCACCGCGCCGGCGTCGATGATGCGCTCCTGCAATGCCTTGGCAGAAAACCCGCCGAACACCACGCTGTGCGTGGCTCCGATCCGCGCGCAGGCCTGCATGGCAATCACACCTTCCAGCGTCATGGGCATGTAAATCAGGACCCGGTCACCCTTGCGAATGCCGTCGGCCTTCAGGGCATTGGCAAACTGGCTGACCTTGGAGAGCAGTTCGCGGTAGCTGGTGCGGGTGACAGCGCCGTCGTCGGACTCGAAGATCACGGCCGTCTTGTTCTCGACCGGCGTGCCCATGTGCTTGTCGAGGCAGTTGGCGCTGGCGTTGAGCTCGCCGTCATCGAACCACTTGTAAAACGGCGCATTGGATTCGTCCAGCGTACGCGTGAATGGCTTGCTCCACGTGACGTTTTCGCGCGCCAGCCGGGCCCAGAAACCTTCAAAATCCTTGTCGGCCTCGGCGCACAGCGCCTCGTAGGCGGGCATTCCGGAAATGCGGGCTGCCTTCACGGTGGCCTCGCTGGGCGGAAAAACACGGTTCTCGACCAGGACTGATTCAATTGCGCTCATCGATTTGTCTCCTCAAAAGCATGGTGTGACAATATTTACACAGCCCGGACTGTCGATTCAGCCACTTACAAGGCACTGACGCAGCCGAGTTCCCTGGGGCCAGACCGTCCCTGGCGAATGCGCCGCCTACAATTATTGACGAATCGAACCAGAGACCCTATGAACGAATCAACACCGCGCGCTGCTCCCAAACTTGGCCACCTGTCAGCCTTCATCTTTTCCAGCCGCTGGCTGCAGTTGCCACTTTATCTGGGATTGATAGCTGCACAGGCGGTCTATGTGTTCCATTTCTGGGTCGAACTGGTCCACCTGCTGGAGGCCGTTTTCGGCAGTAAGACAGCGCTCCAGGCGCTGGTGACCAGCATCGGCTACAAGGCCGATGTCCAGGTCACCGCCCTCAACGAAACCATCATCATGCTGGTCGTGCTGGCGCTGATCGACGTGGTGATGATCTCCAACCTCCTGATCATGGTGATCGTGGGCGGCTACGAAACCTTCGTCAGCCGGATGAACCTGGACGAGCACCCGGACCAGCCCGAATGGCTCAGCCACGTCAATGCCTCGGTGCTGAAAGTGAAACTCGCCACGGCGATCATCGGCATCTCGTCGATCCATCTGCTCAAGACCTTCATCAACGCGGCCAACTACGATGTCAAGGTGCTGATGTGGCAGACCATCATCCATGTCGTATTTCTGTTGTCGGCATTGGCAATCGCGATGACGGACAAACTGATGGCCGGTTCGGGCGGCGCCTCATCGAAAGAAAAGCATTGAGAACAATGCAGGCCCCATAACTGCAACGGGAGACGCTCGCGTCATGCACAAATTGCATTCTGTTGTGAGGCCCGCCACGGCGCTGATGGTCTTTCTCTGTTGCAGTGGCCCGGCTCGTGCGGCGGGCATTGACGGCAGCCAGCTTCACGCGGCCTGGGGCATACCGTTTGCAGGACTACTGCTATCCATTGCCCTGGTGCCGTTGTTTGCGCCCGCCTTCTGGCACCACCATTTCGGGAAAGTGGCGGCGGCCTGGTCGTTCACCTTCCTGGTACCTTTTGCGATCATGTTTGGGCCGACTCCAGCCGGCCTCAGCCTGTCCCATGCTTTGATTGCGGAATACATTCCCTTCATCGCCCTGTTGACGGCGCTGTACACGGTGGCTGGCGGTATATTCATCAAGGGCAACCTGCACGGCAGCCCCGGTCTGAACACGGCCATCCTGGCCATTGGCGCGGTGCTGGCGAGTGTCATGGGAACCACCGGCGCCTCCATGCTGTTGATCCGGCCATTGATCCGTGCCAACGACAACCGGGTGCACAAGGTGCATCTGGTGGTTTTCTTCATATTCATCGTCTCCAACGCCGGTGGCTCGTTGACGCCCCTGGGAGACCCGCCGCTGTTTCTGGGGTTCTTGAAAGGCGTGGACTTCTTCTGGACCATGAAACACCTGTTCCCCGAGACACTGTTCCTCGTCGGCTCCCTGCTCCTGCTTTTTTTCGTCTTGGATTGGTGGTTCTACCGTAACCGGGAAACGGCCTTGACTGCGGACCCAACGCCAGACACCGTGCGCATAAGCGTCGAAGGCTCGGTGAATTTTCTGCTGCTTGGCGTGATCATCGGCTTGGTGCTGATGAGCGGCTTATGGCAGTCCAGTATCTCGCTATCGCTGTTTGGCAACACCATCGCATTGCCGGGTTTACTGCGCGACCTCGGGCTGGTCATCGTCACCTTCCTGTCCTTGTGGCTCACGCCTGCGCAGGTCCATCACGACAATCAGTTTGCCTGGGGCCCGATGCAGGAGGTCGCCAAGTTGTTCGCCGGCATCTTTCTGACTATCGTCCCGGTGATCGCCATGCTGAAAGCCGGCATGAGTGGCCCGTTTGCAGCGGTGATCGCGGCAGTTACCAAGCCGGACGGTTCGCCCGACCCTGCGATGTATTTTTGGGC
>JANOUM010000365.1:0-33507 GCA_031416855.1 Rhodoferax sp.
CGAAAGGCCCACGCGCCATCCTGCCGGAACCAGACGCCAAACAGGTATTCCAGGCCACCCTCGTCCAGCGGGTCGCCTTCCATGTCAAAAAACAGGTCGCCGGCATCTGGTGCCGGCATGCGGTAAAAACCGCGCCTGGCATCCGGATCCAACGGCAGCACCAGCACGGCACGCTCGCCAGTGCGCCGGGCCTCGTCCTGCAAGGCAGCCTGCGAACGCAGTCGCTCCAGCGTGTCGACATGGATCTTGGCCACCCCACTGCCCGCTGGCAAAGCGGCGAGCCTGGCCATGGTGTCAATGCCTTGCCCCTGCAATCGGGCCCACTGCACGCGCGAGATGTTGGCCACCTGGCACAGGTGGTCGTCTGCCACCCGCTGCGCCTCGCAGCGACCGCGCCACGAACACAGATCACAATGTGCGCAGGGTTCCGGGTAGACGGCCTCGCCGCCACCGGCCGCAAGCGACCCGACACGCTGCAAGAAACGGATCAGCAAGGCCTTGAAGTAATGCATGTAGTCGGCGCAGCGAAAAGCACGCTCGGACTGATCGCCCAGCACCAGATGCATTCGCTGCGGCTCCATGCCCTGCGCGAACGTCAGCAGATGACTGTAAAACGCCAACTGAACAAGAAACTTGGCTTTGGGGGAGCGTGCAAGTTTTGTGTCCGCGACCTCGTAGCACCAGTTGCCAAAATTCGATCGCGCCCCATCGACCCGCATCAGGAAGTCGGCGTGCCCAAACAGTTGGCCGTTGCGCAATGTAGCCTGGTAGACAACTTGGGCGCCTGCGGCCATCGCTGCCAGGGTGCGCGCAAGCTTGTCGTCGACGCTGCCACCCGCCTCGGCGATGTCGACCACGTGTCGCCCGCCAGCGCGAAGACGCGGCAGATAGGCCAGTTCATGTTTGGTGCCCTTGCGGGCGATCAGAGCAGCCGACTCATCGTCGGCCACCCTCTCGGCGCGCATGGTCGCGTTCTGCAGGCTTTGCAGATCGAGCGCTGTGAGCTGCGCGCACTCGAGGTAGCCGACCAGATCGGTTGCGGAAAAAAGATGCTGTCCGTCGCGCAGATGCATAGCTGCTCAGTACTCGGCGTCAGCCGATGCCCGGTTGTAAACACACGACACGGTCGAACGGCGCAAGACAGGCGGCAGAAAATCGACGGTGAAGCGGGATGTTTGCATGGGAAAGCGTTGGGCCAGCGCACCCGCTAGCCGATTCTGGCGGGGCTCTTGAAAACCTGCGTTGAATGCCAGTCAAGGAAACTCGGGGCGGGCCTGTATTCGCGACTCTGCGGCATGATCAGTCCGGCACCGTGGTAAGCCAACATGATTGCGGCCGCCGCCTCACTGCCATTGAGATGTTGACTGAAAATCAACTGGTAGCTGCCGGGCAAAATCTTGAAGGCACCAAGGTCAAACACCTTGTGGTGCAACGAACACATGGCAATGCCGTTGGGCACAACATCCGGCCCGCGCGCCTGAAACCATTTGATGTGCGCAGCTTCCAGGCCAATCGTCTGGCGACCCATCCGCAAGTCGAGTCCGCACACTGCGCATCGGTATTGGTAGGCCATCAGCACCTTCTCACGAAACGCCGGATCCCGCCGCCGCACTGCATCCATATTCGATGGCAAATCGGCATCATCGCTCGGCAGTCCGACGGCAGCCAACACGTCGTCTCTGATGGACTCGGGAAAATGCGCTTGCACAATTCGCCGCGCGATGGTCGCGACCAATGCCGGATCGTTGCGCAAAGATTCATAAACCGCAAATGGGAATCCACCACTCACGTGGTGCTCACGCAGTTCACCGATCGTCGGGGTGGCGCTCGGTGGTCGACGAACAATGAAGTCTGGTCCGTCGAGTGTCCACAGACCGTCCGTCTGCAAGTGCCAGAACGGGTTGTGGCGCGTGGCACCTGATCCATCAGGCCCGAACTCGTCCAAAAGTTCCTTGAGACAAGAATCTGCATCGTTCCAGTCAATAACCCTGGCCGCCCCGCTGACGACCCGTGCCAGTGCAAAAAGTACCAGCAAGGGTTTGTGCACTGCACGCCTGTCGCCACGCTGCCAAACCCGCAGCGAATCGAACGCAGTGATGATCTCGTCGTTTGTCATGACCAGTAGTTCGCTTTCTCGGGCAAAACCCAACGCACGCCGCCGCGCGCATCGCGGGTGTCGCCAGCATACCGGGGATCAGGTGCACATGCACATGGGGCACGGTCTGCCCCGCACACGGCCCGTCGTTGAATCCGACGTTGTACGCATCCGGCGCAAACTCCTTGTCCAACAGGTCTTTGGTCACATCAAGCAAACCCATCACGGCAACCCGCTCCGCGGCACTGAGATGGAAGAAAGACCCGACGTGGCGTTTCGGCAAAACCAGCGTGTGTCCCGGTGAAACCGGGTAGCCGTCCCTGATGACCACTGCGAGACTCGGACTGTTCTCGTTGACGATCCTGTCGGCTCGCAGAGTGCAGAAAAGACAGGGTTTGGATTCAAGAAATTTGTTCATCACTTTAAAAGTGTAGGTCTTGAACCCAGATGTGCACTTGCCAAACCCGCATCCTCCACGTGTGCACCACGGCGAGCTGATCGGTGGGCTGCAGCCGACCCACTATGCGGTTGACGCAGCGCAGCGCCTCCGTCTGGGGCTGGCATGTCATGCTGCCGGAGCGGTCCACCACCAGCGCCAAGCGCAGGGGTGGGCGCAGCTTTGGACTGCCCTGCCCGGCTTGCACTGGCATGGTAGGTGCCTGCACGCGCACCAACACTTCAAGCGTGCCGCCGGCCGCAAGAACACCGGCGCGGATGGGGCTCAGGATGACTGCTGGCGGCAGCACTGGCGAGGGATTGCTTTCTGGCATGCAGAACGGTCAACAACTTAGCCAACTGGTGATTGCAAACGGATATGCAGCAGCCACTGACAGCTCAGTAAAAGTGGCGTGTAGGACTGGCGTAAAAAGCTCACTCTTTCGAACGGGGTAGCACGAGGCTCCACCAATGTGATGCTCGCAATCAGTCCCGGACCAAACTCTTAATCGGGCAAAAATGCACCAATGACCTATCGGCCACGACACGCTAACCGAAACATAACACGGAGCGCAAGTTTCTCCGGAAAATGGCCGGGCAAACCCCGGTGCACAACTCTTAAACTACTGTCTCAAATCCCGCGTCTACTTTACGAAGGACATCATGGACATCTCGAACATCAAGGACAGGGTTGCCGTATTGACGGGCGCCGGCAACGGCATCGGTGAGGCGCTGGCGCTGCGCATGGCTACCGCCGGCGCGGCTGGCGTGGATGCGCCAGACACCAAATGGCAACGGTCGTGGGACGTCAATGTCATGGCCCACGTCCACGCAGCCCGGGTTGTATTGCCGGGCATGCTTGCGCGCGGCAGCGGTTGTCGTGCCAGCACCTGCTCGGCGGCCGGCCTGCTGACCAGCCCCGGGCAGCCCCCTACGCCGTCACGAAACATGCCGCCATCGCGCTGGCCGAATGGCTGTCGATCATGCACGGCGCGGCAGGCATCCGGGTCAGCGTGTTCTGCCCACAGGCCGTTCGCACAAGGCTGCTCCAGGTATCGATCGATTTCGGCAACCAGGCGTCGCAGGCATTCGCCGCCATGGGCTCCCTGCTTGAACCCGACGATGTGGCGGTGCGCGCGATGAAGCGCATCGAAAACGAAGAGTTCCTGATCCTGCCGCACCCCGAGGTGCGAGGCTATTTTCAGAAAAAGGCAGACAACCTGGACCGCTGGCTGTCCGGCATGCGCCGCGTCGTTGCGCAGGCGACCCGAGGCACCAAGGCTGGCAATAGAGAAGGCGCGTCATGAACACCCCGGTTGCGCCAACGCCAGAGGTCACCCGGGAACACGCCCATACACGCACGGTGCGGATGGACGCTTACCGTCGCTCCGATGGCCTGTGGGACATCGAGGCCCTGCTGGTCGACGTGCGCGACTATGCGTCCTTCGGGGTTGAGCGCGGCCCGATCGCCGCAGGTGAACATGTGCATGACATCCGGGTCTGCGTCACCGTCGACAACGAGATGGTCGTGCGCGCTGCCAGCGCGTCGATGCAGGCGCACCCGTACCACACATGTCCGCAGGCCTTGCCCTCCCTCGCCGGGCTGGTTGGCGGCACATTGACGCGCGGGTGGCGCAAGCACGTGAAAACCCACCTGGGCGGTGAGCTTGGTTGCTCGCATATCCGGGAAGTGCTGCAACACATCGCCACGGCTGCCTACCAGACTATTCCGGTGTGGTGGTCTCAGCAAAGGGGCGACGTCATCCAGTCAGCCGACGGCGCACCGCCGCAGCACCTGGGACAGTGCAAGGCCTGGTCTTTCCAGGGCCCCGTCGTTGCCCGCATCTACCCACAGTTTGTGGGCTGGACAGGCACACCCGACCAATCACCGGTTGCCGCGCCTGGCGCGGCGCGCCGCCCGGGGTAGGCTGGCCGTACCGGCGGCGGATCGACCCGCTGCGCCGCAGCCACCCCCTATTCAACGGGTGACTGCCGGCTCGGCCGAACCCAGTTCACCGGTGTGATCTTGCCCTCCCGTACCATCTCCAGCAACACATTTTTCTGAATCTTTCCGGTGGCAGTCATGGGAAACTGCTCGACGAAGAACCACTTTTCAGGTGTTTTCTGGGGCGACAGGTTCGCCCGGCAATACTGGTGTAGTTCGTCCACCGATGGCGGGTTTTTCAGGTCCTTGGCCATCACGACGGCGCCCACGATCTCGCCCCAGGTCTCGTCGGGCAAGCCGGCAACCGCCACCTGCGCCACGCCAGGGTGCTCGAAAAGGATGTCCTCAATCTCCTTCGGATAGAGGTTCATGCCGCCCCGGATGATCATCTCCTTGAGCCGGCCGGTGATCCGGAAGTAGCCGTTCTCGTCCATCGTCCCGAGATCGCCGGTGCGCAGCCAGCCGTCTTCGGTCAGCGCCGCCTTGGTGGCCTCCGGCTGCCCGTAGTAGCCCGACATCGTCATGAACCCGCGCACCCAGAATTCGCCGATCATGCCGACGGGCACGGTTTTGAGTGTTTCAATATTCACCACTTTGACTTCGCAGTGCGGGATCGGGCGGCCGATGGTCTCGGATTGCAGCTCCGGGGAGTCGGTCGTGAGGGTTTCGGTAAACGGCCCGTTCGCCTCGGTCTGGCCGTACATGATGCAGAACTGGCAGTCGAATTCCTTGGTGGCCCGCCGGACCAGAGGTGCCGGGACGGTTGCCGCGCCTGACAGGATCGACTTGAAGCTCGACACGTCGCGCTTCTTCAGGTCGGGGTGGTTCAGCAGCGCAAGAATCATGGTCGGAACGATGAGCGAATTGTTGCAGCGCTCGGCTTCGATCAACTCCAGGAACAGGCCCGGGTCGAACGACTGCATCAGCACAAATGTGCCCTTGCGGCTGAACGTTCCGATCTCGCTCACGATGCCGCCGCCAATGTGGAACAGTGGCATGGCATTGATCCAGACACCACCGTTTGGGAAGTTGGCGCGGGTGGCGATCTGGTGCGCCGCGTTGATGACGCCCCGGTGGTGCAGACAAGCCCCCTTGGGAAAACCCGTGGTGCCCGAGGTGTATTGGATCTGCATGGTTTGAGTAGGAGACTGTTTGGGCAGTTCCCGAGCCGGATCACCCGCGGCTTTCAATGCCTCGATGTCCGATATGCAGATTGCGGTCTTGAGGTTCGGCAGCTTGGCCTGCACGGCCTCGACGATCTTGCGCAGGTCCTTGCCGCGGGAGCTTTCGGCGAACACGATCGCACTGGCGTCGGAGCTTTTCACGACGAATTCCACCTCGCGCTCGGTGTAGGCCGGGTTCAGGGGCACGATGATCATGCCGGCAAAACACAGGCCCTGTTGCATGATCACCCACTCCGGGGTTTCCGGTGCCAGGATCGCCACCTTGTCGCCGGGCTGCAGGTGCGTCAGCAGCCCCCGGGCGACCTTCTGGACATCATTCATCAGCTGCTGGTAAGTCCAGCGCCGCCGCTTTGCGGGATCCGCCACGCCTTCGACCAGGGCCAGGCGATCAGGCACCTCGCCCGCGATCTTCATCATGAGGTCCGGCAGCGTCATTTCGATCAGTTCGCCGACTTGTTCGGCGGGGAAATAGGACTCGGTGAATTTGGTGCTGGTTTCCATGTTGGTGTCTCCTTGTAGTGGGTTTGGTAGGGTGCGGTGATCGGTCAGCGGCGTCTGCGGAACCTGTCTGTGTTCATGCCACGCCTGTTGGGGCTGCACCGCCATCGCGGGCCCTTCTGGCATGCAACCGGCTGGCGGATCCCGGCGTTGATCCCGGGCAGGGGGCAGTGAATGAAGCGGTAGGGCAGCGGTCCGATCCTCCACGAGGTTGGTTCGGGCCAGAGTTTAATAAAATGGCGTACTGTACGCAAGTGTATTTTATATGCCGTGCAGCCATGGCGACCAAAAGGCCGAGTCCGGGCACCGACCGACGCGCCCATTCCTCCGGCCAGTATGCAGCAGGCCGCGCTTGCCTACAACCCGATCACGAAGCGATTCCCGGGCAAAAGACACTGCATTGGCCCGCACGCGGGCCCCAGGCCCAATCCCCGACGGGCTATCAAAATGTTCGCCGAGCCCTATCCGCCAGCCGCATTTGCAGCCTTGACGGCCTGCAGATTTCGCTTGACCACGCTGAGCATGTCAACGAGTTTGTGGCGGGCCGCCTCATCCAGCCCCGCCAGAATGCGCTCACTCATTTCGTGGCTGCGCACCTTGATCTCGGTGATCATCTGCGCGCCCGTGGTCGTCAGGTAGATGCGCTTGACGCGGCGGTCGGATTCGTCCGGGCGCCGCTCGATGAACTTGGACGCCTCCAGCCGGTCGATCAGGCCGCCCAAGGCTGCCTTGCCGATATCCAGCACATTGGCCAGATCGCTCTGGATCATGCCGTCATGGCGCGCGAGGTGGGCCAGGATCCACCATTGCGAACGCGTTAGGCCGACAGGTTTCATGAAGTCGTCGAACACGCCGCGCCGCAGGCGCGACACATCGTGCATCAGGAATCCAAGGCGGGCATCCCAGTTGTCGGTGGCCTGGGGCTTGCCGGAAAGGCGCGCCATTGTGGGCGCCACGGCCTTGGCCGGCTTGGCGGGCATGACCGACTGGGACGGCAAATTGCGTTTCATGAATGCGTTCCTTGGGGTTGGCGGGACAAGCACCCGACCTGCAAACCCGCATTTTACGAACCCATGTCGTAACCTAGGCTACCGTATTGCCTCCACGCCCGCAATCAGAAGGCCACCTTCTCCAGGCCCTTGAGTTGCAGGATCTCCCGCGCCTCCGCGGGTGTGGCGATTTCGAGGCCCAGCCCTTCGAGAATGTCGCGCACCTTGCGCACCTGCTGGGCATTGGACTGCGCCAGTTGTCCCTTGCCGATCCACAGGCTGTCTTCCAGGCCGACCCGGACATTGCCCCCCATCGATGCCGCCATGGCCGCGATCTTCATCTGGCTGGCGCCAGCGCCCAGCACGGACCAGCGGTAGTCGTCGCCGAAAAGGCGGTCGGCCGTCCGCTTCATGTGCATCACGTCGTCCGGATGGGTGCCGATGCCGCCCAGGATGCCGAACACTGTCTGGATAAAGAACGGCGCCTTCACCAGGCCGCGCTCCACGAAATGCGCCAGGTTGTACAGGTGCGAGGTGTCGTAACACTCGAACTCATACCGCGTGTCATTGACCGACAATTCGGTCAGCACGGTCTCGAGGTCGCCATAGGTATTGCGGAAGATCAGGTCCTTGCTGCCTTCCAGGTAAGGACGCTCCCAGTCGTGCTTGAACTCCTTGAAGCGCTTGAGCATCGGGAACAGCCCGAAGTTCATCGTGCCCATGTTCATCGACGCCACTTCGGGTTTGAGCACCTTGGCCGGTTGCATGCGCTCGTGCACGGTCATGTAGGGCGAGCCGCCGGTCGTGAGGTTGATGATCGCTTCGGAGCGCTGCTTGATGACTTTGAGGAACGGCGTGAAGGATTCCGGCCGCTGGTCCGGCTTGCCTGTGACGGGGTCGCGCGAATGCAGGTGGATGATGGCAGCACCCGCCTCGGCCGCAGCGATCGACGCCTCCGCAATTTCCTCTGCCGTGACCGGCAGGTACGGAGACATCGACGGTGTATGGATGGCACCCGTGACGGCGCAGCTGATGATGACTTTCTTTTGCTGGAACATGTCTTCCTTCTGTTGTTGGAGATAAGAACGATGCGGGCGACGCGTACTCACGACCGCCTCAACGCCCGTATCTCGCAATTCTCATAGGTGAACTGCAGGTCGCGCGGGTCTTCGGGGCAATCTCCCACGCCGATGCCCAGCGCGTACAGCATGCAGTCACGGGCAGTGACCACGTGTTCGACCGGTGCAAATTGCTTGCCCAGAACTTTGTCGAGATTCATGCTTGTTGCCGGTTGGCGCTCAGACCGGGTCCCAGGAGAACACGTCCTTGGAACGGTCCAGGGCGTAGAACGAGGGCTGCATCATCGGAATGGCGACGTCCAGGCAACCCTGCACCGTCCAGCCGGTCCCGCAATGCGCGGTGCGTATCGGGCGCGGCTGCGAGAACAGGTAGATCTCGTTGTTGCGCACGCCAAAGATCTGCCCGGTCACGTACTTGGCGGCATCGGTCAGCAGCGCGCAGGTGAAGGGGGCGATCTTGTCCGCCTCGAGCCGGCGGTTGACCTCCATGCGCGCCTTGCCCTCGGGCGTGGTGGTCGGGATGGTGTCGACAATGCGCGTGAAGGCGAATGGCGCAATGCAGTTCGAGCGCACATTGAAGCGCTCCATGTCCAGCGCGATCGCCTTGGACAACCCCACGATGCCCATCTTGGCGGCACAGTAGTTGGCCTGGCCGAAGTTGCCGATCAGGCCCGAGGTGGAGGTCATGTGTACGAAAGCACCTGTCTCCTCGGTCTTGAAATGCGGCGACGCGGCGCGCGACATGTTGAAACAGCCCTTGAGGTGAACCTGCACCACGGCATCGAAGTCTTGTTCGGACATATTGTGGAAGATGCCGTCGCGCAGGTTGCCGGCATTGTTGACCACACCGTCGATGCGGCCATACAGGTCGAGCGCATTCTGGATGATCGCCTGGGCCGACTTCCACTCGGCAACGCTGTCGGTGTTCGCGGCTGCCGTGCCACCGAACGCGCGGATCGCGTCCACCGTCTGCTGCGCCGGTCCGGCGTTGCCGCCAGTGCCGTCGATGGCCACACCCAGATCGTTCACGATGACCTTCGCGCCCTGGCGCGCGGCCTCCATCGCGATCCCCTTGCCCACACCTGCTCCTGCGCCGGTGACCACGATCACTTTTCCTTCCAGCAAACCCTGCATGCTTATCTCCAAAAAAATGATGACTCCACAAACTGGAAAACTCCATTGACCGCCCGCGTTCAGACGATCCGGCACTCGCGCAGGCCGGCGATGTCGGACGCGCTGTAGCCCACACTGCCCAGCACCTGGTCGGCATGCTCCCCGCGCATCGGCGGGCGCTGGCGAATACCGGTATCCATGCCGAAAAACTCCACCGACCCGCCACCAGCGGCGCGGGCTTCGACAAGCCGGGATAGTCGGTCCAGGTCAACATGCCGGTCAGCACCACCTGGGCATCCTCGATCACCTGCAGTGGCGAGAGCAGTTGCCCGGCCGGTATGCCCGACTGTTCCAGACGCGCCAGCACCCGGCGACGCAGCACCCAAAGTCGAGGACGCGAACCCCCTGCAGCAGTGGCTCCAGAGGCCCTTCGTCTTCGGTATCTTCCGCCATGTGCGCGCGCCTTCCGGTCGGGTGTCAGCTGAGCAAGCCCAGGATCGAGATCGCCGCGATCCCCTGGTACGGAACACCGCCGAGGTTGTGTGTCAGGCCGATGCTCGGGCCGGGCAGTTGCCGTGCGCCGGCGCGGCCCAGCAGTTGGGTATAGACCTCGTAGGCCATGCGCAGGCCCGAGGCGCCGATCGGGTGGCCGAAACACTTGAGACCGCCATCGATCTGGCACGGAACACCGCCGTCGCGGTCGTAGAAGCCGTCCAGCACGTCGTGCGTGGCGCGCCCGTCCGCGGATACGAACAAGTCTTCCATCGTGACCAGTTCGGTGATGGAGAAGCAGTCGTGCACTTCCATCAGGTCGAGTTCCTCGCGCGGATTCGTAACGCCGGCCTCCGCGTAGGCGCGTTTGGCCGCCGTGCGGGTGGTGCGCACATAACTGCCGTCCCACTGGTCGGTGGCGCTTTCCACACCCGAACCGATGGCGAGCTGGATTGCCTTGATCGTGACCAGGTCCTTCTTGCCCAGTGCACGCGCGATGTCCGGCGTGGTCACGATAGCGCAGGCCGAGCCGTCGCTCACACCGCAGCAGTCGAACAGGCCCAGTGGCTCGGCGATCATCGGCGCGTTCAGGATCTGCTCCATGGTGACCTCCTTCTGCAGGTGGGCCTTGGGGCTGCGCATACCGTTCTGGTGGCTCTTCCAGGACACGTGGGCAATGGCGCGCTTCAATGTTTCCTTGGAGATGCCATGCTTGGCGCGGTAACCGGCCGCCAGTTGCGCAAAACCGGCCGGCGCCGAACCCAGCGGCATCCAGAGGTCATTGAAGGTTCCCTTGAAGCCGGAGGGTAGCCCGCCGTAACCGGTGTCCTTGAGTTTTTCCGCGCCAATAGCCAGGGCGATGTCCACCGCGCCCGATGCCACCGCATAGACCGCGCCGCGCAGCGCCTCGGTTCCGGTGGCACACATGTTCTCCATGCGGCTAACCGGAATGCCATCCAGACGCAGCGCCATCGATGCCGGAATCGCCGAATTGCCCACGTTGACGGAGTCCAGTGCCGCGCCGTACCAGGCCGCATCGATCTGCTTGCGCTCGATCCCGGCATCGGTCAGCGCCTCCTCGAATGCCTCGGCCAACAACTGCGGTGTGCCGACGTCCCAACGCTCGCCGAAACGCGAGCAGCCCATGCCAAGAATGGCGACCTTGTCCTTGATACCTGTAGCCATGGTGTTTCCCTTTTAGCCTTCGGCCTGAATCGCGGTCATCTTCCAGAAATAGCGCGGATAACCCCGCGCCCTGTCCACGTCCTTGACACGGAACACGGCGCGCAGCCGCATGCCCGCCTCAACACCCTTGGCGTCGACGTCCACCATTTCCATGAGCACCCGGGCACCGTTGGCGAACTGCACGAAACCGACATACAGCGGGGGAGCGGGATGGTAGGACAACCAGTCAGCGGTGTAGGTCAGCACCTTGGCCGGTTCCTCGGTCAGGCTCACCTGCTTGAACTGGGCCTGCGGCGCATTGCACTGCGGGTTGGCGCAATAAGGCAGCTGCGGGAACTGGAAGGTTCCGCATTTGCTGCACTTGCCGGCCACGAAATGACCGAGCTGATCGCTGGAACGGTACTGCTCGGTGAAAGCGGTCTTGAGGACCTTTTCGCTGCGCATGCCCCATTCCAGATCGATGCCGTCGTCGTACGACAACAAACGCAGGTAGTCAGCGTGGGTCTGGCCGTCCGCCAGCGCGCCGCTCACGCCACGCCTGGGCTTAAAGCCGGCAATGGCATCGGTGACCCGCAGCACGAGAACATCACAGCCCTGGCCGAACCCGACCAGCAGCACCACGTCGCCAGCGGCTGCCGACTCGAGCACACGCGCCAGCATCACCAGCCCGTGCGCCGAGCCGCAATAGCCGCCATCTTCCTCCAGGGCGCTCGCCTCGACCCCGACGGCTAGCCCCAGTTTGCGCGCCAGCATCGTTGCAACACCCTTGAACGGCGTTGGCAGGATGAAATGCTTCACGGCGTCGACAGGCACGCCGGCATCGGCCAGCGCGGATTTCACGACACCCGGCACAAGCTTCGTGTAGCCCTCGTCCCGGATCCAGCGCTCCTCCCAGTAGTAGTCGTACTTGCCGTCTGCAGAACGGAAGTGGTCCACGAACAGCGCGCTGCTGCTGGCCGAGCCTTCCAGGGTGGCCAGCACGCCTTGGGTGCCGAGCGTGAAGGCCGCGGCCCCGGCACCGAAGCTGATTTCCTGGGTGCTGGCCGGTTTGCCGCGGGGACGGTCGCTGGCAACCACCAGCGCCGGGCCGCTGGCGTCCCGGAACGCCGCTATCAGGGACGATGTCCCGGCCCGTTGCGACTGGCCGATGTCCAGCGTCTGGATATCGCGCCGCAGCCCAAGTGCCCCCGCGACGATGGACGCGTTCTGCAGGTCCGCAAACGGCATCGTGGTGGAGGCAAACGACAGGCGGTCGATCGTGGCCACCTGATGGGCAGGAAGCGCGTCGCGGGCTGCCTCGACCGCCATGGTGACGCTGTCTTCGTCCCAGCTGCAAAACGCACGCCGGCCCTTGGCCTGCGAACGCAGCGAGGGAGCCATCCATTTGTGGGCGGCAGCGATGGCGCTGCGCTCCATGCGCAGGCGCGGCACGTACCCGCCGAATCCGGTAATGCCGTATGCACTTGCTGAAGTCACCATGATGGGCTGATCTATTATGTGGAGTTGATACTTTTAGTATGCAACAATACCATAATCAAGAGCATGGTATTGGAAAGAGGCTATTGGAAGCCACTGAATCGCCAACCCGCTACCCGCCGAAAGCGACACCAGGACGGGCATCCCAGCGAAGGCGCATCCAGGCCTCCCACGCAGGAAGAACACTCGAATGCAGCATGGACTTCGCTACTGGAGATCTGTCCGACCCGACCGCGTCGCCGTGGCCGTAGGGGAGTTGACTCTCACGTACGAACAGCTTGAACTGCAGGCCAACCGGCTTGCCCGCGTCTTCGACGCCTTCGGACTGGCGCGCGGCGACCATGTGGCCGCCCTCCTTCCCAACGACCCTTTTGTGATCGCGGTGGCGTGGGCCGCCTACCGCCGGGGCCTGTATTTCACGCCGGTGTCGACGGCGCTGTCCACGCTCGACGCGGCGTACATCCTCGGCAATTGCCAGGCCAAACTGGTGATTGCGCAAGGCCCCGCCAAGTCCGTATTGACCGAGCTGCCGGACCTGGTGGGCGCCGGCAGGATTGCCTGGCTGTCGCGTGGCGAGTCGATTGCCGGGTTTGAAGCCGTCGAACCACGCATGGCGCAACAGGCCGACGGGGCCGGCGACCGGGAGTGCCCAGGCGCGCTCATGATGTACACATCGGGCACTACCGGCTTTCCCAAAGGCGTGTGGCGGCCTCTGCCCGATGCGGCTTATGTGGGCCCGCCGATCTTTGCAGCCGACCTCATCACTGTCTTCCAGCTCGATGCCGAGTCACGCTACCTGCTCACCGGCCCGCTCTACCATGCCGCCTCACTGCGCTGCGCGCTCGCGGTCACGTCATCGGGCGGGACCGCCATCTGCCTGCAGAAGTTCGACGCCGAGGCCGCCCTGCGCACCGTCATGGCACAGCGCGTGACCCACTCGCAGTGGGTGCCGACGATGCTGCAGCGCATGCTGCGGCTGCCAGAAGCGGTGCGCAAGCGTTACCACGCACCTGCACACAGGTTGGCGTGGCACGCGGCTGCGCCCTGTCCGGCATCTGTCAAGCGCGCCATGATCGACTGGTGGGGGCCGATCATCATGGAGTACTACGCGGGCAGCGAAAGTGTCGGCATGACCGTCATCAACGCGCAAGAATGGCTGGCCCATCCGGGTTCGGTCGGACGGGTCTTGCGCGGCGTGCCGCATATTCTGGACGACGACTGGAACGAGTTGCCCGCGGGCAAGACGGGGCGCATCTATTTCTCCGGACTCACAGCCTTCCGGTATTTCGGTGATCCGGACAAGACCGCCGGGCGCACCAGTCCGCAGGGCTACCAGACTCTGGGGGACATCGGCTACCTCGACGACGAGGGTTTCATGTACCTGACCGACCGCATGGACGACATGATCATCTCCGGCGGTGTCAATGTCTACCCGCAGGAGATCGAGACGGCGATTGCCGAACTCCATGCAGTGGTGGATGTCGGCGTGGTCGGCGTCGCGGACGAGGAGTATGGCGAACGACCGGTCGCGTTCATCGCAGGCGCTCCTGGCACCGACCCGGAAACACTGGAGCGCCTGGTGCGTGCCCACTGCGAACAGCGCCTGGGAACCATCAAACGGCCGGTGCGCTACGTGGTCATGCCGGAACTGCCACGCTCAGCTGCCGGCAAGATGCTGCGGCGTGAATTGCGCAAGCAAGTCGCACAAACGCGTCCGCCATCGACCGAAGAAACATAGCATAGGAGAGACTCGCAGAATTCAAAACCGCAACAGCCCCGAAATCCCTCGGCAGGACCCGACTTTGGGGACCACCATAGCCAACCTGGACATGAACGATGTGCGTTCCCCGAAACCGGTGTTCGCCGGGGACACGATCTGCGCCAAGACAAGCGTGCTGGAATTGCGGGCCAGCAATTCCCGCCCGGCGCGGGCATCATCACCTTCCACCAACAGGGCTTCAACCAGCGCGGCGAGGAGGTGGTCACATTCACCCGTCAGGCACTGATGTTCAGGAAGCCGCAGGCATGAAGACGGTGTCGCTACCGCCTGCCGTCCTGGCTCCCTCCCGGCACCAGCCATCCGGCCCTGCCACGCCGCGCGCCGACCACTAACAGCCGCGAAACACCGGCGTGCGACGCTCGACCTGGGCGGCGATGCCCTCCTTCGCGTCGGCGCTCAATGCCACACGCGCCAGCGCCATGGCCTCCAGTTCCAGCTGCGACTCCAGGTGCGCCGCACCGGCGCGCAGAAACAGCCGCTTGATCTCGCCGTAGGCGAGCGTCGGACCTTCGGCGAACTCCTGCGCCAGCGCCAGTGCTTGTGCCTGCAAGTCGGCGTCCGAAACCACGCGATCCACCAGACCGGTCTGCAGCGCCTCCTGGCTGCTCAGCACCTCGCCCAGCAGGACAAAGCGGCGCGCGCGCGCCGCGCCCATGCGCGCGGTAAACGCGACGCTGGAGCCTGAATCGCAGCTGAAGCCGATCTTGGCGAAGGCCGAGCCAATCTTGGTGGATTCACCGGCCATCACGATGTCGCAGCCGGCCAGCATCGCCGCCGCGCCGCCCATGGCCCAACCCTGCACCGCAACCACAATGGGCACCGGCAACTGCCAGGCACGCTGCAAGCCCATGTGGAAATCGGCCGTCCACGCGTGGATCAGCGGTGCCAGGTTGCCCAACTGCGGATAGAAGGCCTTCAGGTCGCCGCCGAAACTGAAGTTGTCGCCATCGGCGCGCAGCAGCACCGCGCGCAGCTTGGGTTCATTCCACAAGTCCATGAAGACCTGCCTGAATTTGCGCCCCATATCGCCGTCGATGGGATTGCCGCGTTCCGGCTGCGCCAGGCTGACGATGGCCAGGCCGGCCTGCATCTCGACGCGAATGGAGGATGGATGTGTCATGGCGTGGGGATCCCTTCCGTGAGAAGTTTAGGCAGACTGGCGCGGTGGAAGGCCTCGAAGGGCTTGCTGCGGTGGTGGGGTTCGAGGTTCCAGGTGGTGCGTGCATTGGGTGTTCCGCCGTCGACCCGTATGCAGCTTCCCGTGATGTAGGCCGCTGCCGACGACAGCAGGTACACGATGGCGGCGGACACCTCCGACTCGGTGCCATAACGCTGCAACGGGACACGCTGCGGAAACTCCAGGATTTTGGCCTTGGCCTCAGGCGAGTAGGTGTCGAAGCCACTGGACGCGATGCCACCGGGCGCCACCGTATTGACACGCACGCCTGAAGCGGCCCATTCACAGGCCGCCGTCTCGGTGAGCGTGAGCATGCCGCCGCGGGCAGCCCCTGAATGCGCAAAATCGGGCCAGCCGCTCCAGATGTCGGCGATGATGTTGACGATGGCCCCGCCGTTCGCCTCCATCCAGCGCAGGTAGGCCTCGCGCATGAAGATAAAACCACCGGTCAGGTTGCTGCGCACCACCGCCTCGAAGCCCTTGGTCGAAATCGTCTTCATGGCGGTTCGGTATTGCCCACCGGCGTTGTTGACCAGGCCATCGAGACGCCCGCGCAGCTGCAGCACGGCATCGATGGTGGCGCCCACGGCCAGTTCGTCCCGGATGTCGCACACATGGATGCTGACGCTGCCGCCGTCGTGCAGGATTTCCGCCCGCACCGCCTCAAGCTTGTCCGCCGTGCGTCCAACCAGCGCGACATGCGCACCCAAGGCCGAAAGCTCGTGGGCCGTGCAGCGGCCGATGCCACTTCCGCCGCCGGTGACGATGACCGTCTGGCCGGCAAACAGGTCATCGCGAAACACGGATTGGTAAGGCATGTACGCTCCGCAAAGAGTCAGTTTGGAACAGCCGCGCAAGCCTTGCGGCCACAGACAATGAAGTGGATGTGCACGACAATCATGTAATAAGCTAGATTATTATATAGAAGCGGCGGAGTTATTTCCGTAAACCGCCGCAGCCCGAAAACGATGATTCTTGCCAGGGGTGACTGCGCCTGCACACGATAATGCAGGTTCCGCCGCACCACGATCCCACTGCCCCCATGCCGCCCCCGCGCACCCGCCCCACCACCCGCAGACTGCCACGCGACGAGCGCATTTCCAAGATCATGTCGGTCACCCGCGTCATGCTTGCGGAAAAAGGACACAACAACCTCGTCACCACCGAAGTGGCCGAACGTTGCGGCATTTCGGAAGCCACCATCTACAAGTACTTCGACAGCAAGCGCGAGTTGCTGATCAAGGTCGCGGAGCAGTGGTTCGACGAGATGCTACGCGAAGACCACCGCAGTGTGAGCGGCCACGGCACGCTCGAGGCACTGCGCCAGATGGTCTGGCGCAACCTGTCGATGGTGCGCCGCGAACCCGCGCTGACGCGTTTTGTACTGCTCGACCTACGGCCCGACCCGGCCTACCGGTCGATGTCGATCTTCGAATTGAACCGGCGCTTCACGGCCCAGGTGGCGGAGGTGCTGCGCGAGGGGGTGCAGACCGGCGAGTTGCGCGACGACGTGCCGATCAACTTGCTGCGCGACATGATCTTCGGCTGCATCGAGCACCAGACCTGGGCCTACCTGCGCGGCGAAGGCGACTTTTCGGTGAACGAAGTGGCGGACGGCATAGCGACGGTTGTTTTCCGGGGCATGCGAGCGGAGGCGGCCACGGCCAAGGCTGGTGCAGAACAGGACCTGGGCGAGGTTGTGCGCCGGCTCGAGCGTGTGGCTGTGCGGCTCGAAAAAGGCCCTGTCGGCACGCCGCAGCCCGGCAAGCTGCGACGCTCCGCCGAACAGGCATAGTCAGGAATTCAACGAGATACCGGCGCTGGCTTGACGGCAATCGGCAAGGCGCTCATGCGCGGGATACCGCTGATCGGGTCGCGTTCATCCATGCCCACAAGCCGGGTCACCGAGCCAAGGGGCAGTTCGTCATCCGGCCTGGCGTGTGTCGCCGAGCCACCGAACCCGTGGACCACAGAAACCAGGCCGATTCGCAGGCTGTCGTCCGCTTCGACGCGCGCCAGCATCGTGCCGTGGCGCGAACGCACCTCGATCAATGCGCCATCGGGGATCCCCAGAGCGGCGAGATCCTGCGGATGCATGAATGCCGGCGTATGGGTGCGCCCCCGGTCGAGATATGCCAAGCCGGCTCCGACCGAGTTCATGAAGTTGTTGGCGCGCCGGCACACCAGCGTGAGCGGAAACGCAGGGTCAGCCACCCACTGTGCGCTGACGGGATGCAGATCACGCAGTTCCTGCAGCATCGTCGGGTCACCCAATTGCAGCATGGCGCTGCATCCCGGTTCGCGCGGCAATACCCGGACGTCCAGATCGTAGACCTTGCCGTGCGCATGGGACTTCACCACGTCCAGCGGCACCCGTGCGTCGCTGCACGCCAGGCCGATCATCTCCTCAGTGGTCGGCACATGCGCCATGTCGAGTCGAATGGTCTGTGACGGCCCTTCCAGATTGGGCCCCTGGCCACGTTGGTTGACCCAGTCCAGTTGCAGCCCCATGCGCTGGGCCAGGCCAAAAAAGAAGGCCCCATCGTCGACCAGGTCTGAGCCCACAGGCACACGCGCGATGGCCGGCGTGTATTGCGCCCACGGCATCGCGTACCCGCGCGACACACCGTAGTACTTGAGGGATTCGACCATCTGGGTCGTGCCTGGCAATTCGAGCGACAGTGGCGGCGGAACCACAAAGTGGGCAAACTGCGCGGTGGCGGTCATCCGGTAGTCCAGCACCACCAGCAATTCAAGCTTGCGCAGCGCCGCCTCGGTCTTTTCCTGGTCCGGCCAGGCCAGCACCGGGTTGCCGCCCAGGCACAGCAGCACCTTGATCTGCCCATCACCATCCAACAGGATTTCATCGGCCAGTGCCGCGGTGGGCACACCGCTTGCGTTCTCCATCAGCCCGTGCACCCGCATCGGCCGGTCGCTGACGACCGGGTATGGCGCATAGGGTTGGGCCCGCGGTTGAAACGCCGGCAACAGAACGTTGGGATGGGGTGCCTTTTCACCCTCGCGCGCCCAGCGGCCACACAGCGTGTTCAGGCACAGTGCCAGGTAGTAGCTCAGATTGCTATGGGTGGAAAAGCTCGGCCCTGTGGAACACACGACGCCTCCCCGCTTGGCACTGCCGAAGATACGCGCTGCAGCCAGCAACCGGTCCACCGGGACATCCGCAACACTTGCGACAAACTCGGGGGTGTACCGCGCCACCTCGTCGCGCAACGCGTCAAGGCCAACGGCATTCAGGGCCACGAAATCGGCATCCAGCAGGCCTTCAGCGAGGATGAGGTGGATCAGCCCGGCCAGCAGCACCGCGTCCGTGCCCGGGCGCAGCTGCAGGTGGACAGCCGCGCGTTTCGCGGTCTCGGTACGGCGTGGATCGATCACGACCATCTTCATGCCGCGTTGCTGCGCCTCCTTCAATCGCATACCCGGGTTGTTGAGCGGGCCACCGTTGGACTTGGCAATCACAGGGTTGGCACCCACCATGATCCAGGTGTCGGACGTCTCGAAGGTCTGCAACCCGGCATGCCAGTTACCGTGCAAGGCCACAGAGGTGTATTCGGCCGGCTTGTCGATGCTGGCGGCGGAAAAATTCATGCGCGAACCGATGGCCCGCAGCCAAGCGCCCATGATGGGCGCGCTGCTGGGGTGCGACACCTGCCCACTGCCACGGTACATGGCGACAGCACGCGGCCCATGCCGGGCGAGCACCTCTTGCACTTTCGCAGCCACCTGGTCCATGGCCAAACTTGAATCGATCGTAACGAAGCGCCCGTCCGCCTGGCGTTGCAGGCAGTGCGTCAGGCGCGCCGGGTCATTGTGCTGCGCCGGCAGCGCGCGGCCCTTGGGACAGCTATAGCCGTCGAAGGCGGGTGCTTGCAGGTCGCCGGTGACATGGACCGCACGTCCGTCCTCGACCGTGACGAGGATCGGACAGTAGGCCAGGCAGTTGCGACAGATTCCGGGGACGATCTTGGTTTCCATGTGTTTTCCTCACTTTACTTTGGTTTCACGTTTCAGCGCCGGGCCGGCGCAGCCTTTGCAATCGCGCATCGATCAACGACCTGTCAACCGGCATGTTATTGGCCATCGAGGCGTTCCGCTCGAGCAGCAGCGCCTGGCCAAAGCTTGTCGCAGCTTCGTTGTCCAGCAGCTGCTTGTAGGCGACCAGGGTCTCAGGCACACCCAGCAGCATCTGCCGCGCCATGCCCCAGGCCCCGGGCATCAGGTCGTCCGGAGCAAACACCTGGTTCACGAGACCCCAGGAAGCCGCCTCGGCGGCACTGAAGAAACGCCCGGTCAATGCCAGCTCCTTGGCCCGATGCAGGCCAACCCGGCGTGCCATGCGCACCGACCCACCCCACCCGGGCAGCAGGCCAACACGCACATGGGTATCGGCGAACCGGGCCGCACTCGACGCCAGGACAACGTCGCAGGCCAATGCAATTTCGAGCCCCCCGGTGATCGCCAGTCCATTGATCGCACCGATCACCGGACCGGTGAAGCGCGACAGCGCCTGGACCGCGTCCCACTCATAGGCAGCGGCCGACACGACACCCGGGCCGGACCATTCGTCCAGATCGAGGCCGGCTGTGAACGCTCGCCCGGCACCGGACAGGATCAACACCCTCGTCAGCGGGTCGGCCTCCAACATGTCGATGGCGGCGGCCAGTTCCTGGCGCAAGCGGATCGACAGCGTGTTGAGCTTCTCGGGGCGGTTGAACACCAGCGTCGCAAAACCTTCCGCGCACTGCTCGACGAGGATGGTGTCAAACGCGGGCGTCATGGAAATCCTCCAGAGGGGTCGACATATAAGACAGAATGCGTGTGCCCTGGGTGCCGGGCGCTCAGTCCGGATCGGGGCGTTTGCGCGCGGTCAACGCCGCGGCGGCACGGGCCAGATCACCCGTTCCACGCACCATGATCTGGGTCCGGTTCTCGAGTTCAATGGCAGCCTGCAGACTGGCAGCCTCGACGTTGGCCCAGGCGCCGCGTTTGGTCATCCACACACCCAGGGCGGAGCAGCCGGCGATGGCACGGGCGGTGACCATGGCGCGATCCAGAAGCCCTTCGTCCGACGGTGCCAGCGACGACACCAGCCCGATCCGCTCGGCCTCGACCGCGCCCACCATGCGGCCCGTCAGCATGATCTCGAAGGCCCGGCTCATGCCGATGCACCGCGGCAGCAACCAGCTCACGCCGATGTCGCAACTGCTCATGCCCACCTTCACGAAGGCCGCGTTGAAAACTGCCGAAGGCGCCGCGATGCGGATATCGCAGGCCAAAGCAAGCCCCATACCGGCGCCGTTGGCAGGCCCATTGACCGCGGCGATGGCCGGGACACGCAGCGCACGCAGGCGAGTCACGATACCGGCAAAGGCTTCCTGGCGCGCGGCCCAGGCTCCGACTTCGCCGAGTTCGAGTGTCAGAGGTGCCTGGTCGGCCAGGGTCAGGTCGAAGCCGGCGCAAAACCCGCGGCCTTCACCGGTCAAGATCAACACGCGCAAGGTCGCGTCGTTGGCGAGCCGTTCCAGAATTTGCGTGAATTCGGCAACCGCGTCGTCGGTCAGTGCGTTCAGTCGCGCCGGCCGGTTCATTCGCAGCACGGCGATTCCCTGCCCGGTGTTTTCCAGGGTCAGGTCAGTCATGGCTCTGGTCCGTGATCAGGCCCAGGCCCCGAGCCGCGTACGCCTGCGAGAGCCTGCGCCCCACACGGGCCGCATCGGGCAGGAATCCATTACCGGCCTCGCCCCGGCTGGCGACGCCCGCACTGCCCACCGCCGCACGGAACATGGCAAAAACCTTGTGGAAGGTGGTCATGCGTTCGCGCGAGGCGGCCAGCGCGTAGTACCGTTCAAGATAAGCGTCTTCCTGCGGAATCCCCAGTTCTTCCAACGGCAGGCCCAGCACGCCGCCGTTCTCGTCCGGGGCCATGCACCAGGCCTGGCAGTTGAATGCCACGTCGACCAGTGGGTGCCCCAGCGTCGAGAGCTCCCAGTCGAGCACACCGATGACCCGTGGTTCGGTGGCATGAAACATCAGGTTGCCAATACGAAAATCGCCATGACACAAGGTCAGCAGTTCGCTCTGCGGTACGCGCTCCTTGAGCCAGGCCACGACGCGGTCGAGCGAAGGATTGTCGTCATCGCCCCGGCGAAACACCGCCCACTGCTCTGTCCAGCGCTTGAGTTGCCGCGCAAAGTAGTTGCCCGGGCGCCCATAGTCGGACAGACCCAGCGCATGGTAGTCCAGGCGGTGGACGGCCGCCATGGTGACCGCCATCGCATCGAACAAGGCCCGGCGCTCACCGCTCAGCAGGCCCGGCGTTGCGTACGCGTGAAACACCCGCCCATGCAGATGCTCCATCAGATAGAACGGCGTCCCGAGCACTTCGCGGTCGGTGCAGTAATGCAGCGCGCGCGGCACCGGCACGTCGGTGCCCTGCAGCGCCGTAAATACCCGGAACTCGCGGTCGATTGCATGCGCGGACGGCAGCACCACCCCGGTTGGCTGCTTGCGCAGCACCGCTTGCCAGGAACCGCGTTGCACGAAGTAGGTCGGGTTGGACATGCCGCCTTCAGTGCGCCGCAGCTGCAGCGGCCCATCGGCCGCGCCGTACAGCGTGCGCAGGTAGTCTTCGAGGCGTGCGGGATCGAAGTCCAGCACGCACTCGCCGCCCACGACAGCGGCCTGCACAGTCATGCGTGCGTGCCGGAGGGCGCCTTCTTGCCGCCGAAGCCGAACAGGTATTGGGCCACGCGGCGCATTTGAACTTCTTCCGTGCCTTCGGTGATCCGGTAACGTCGATGGTGGCGGTAGATGTGCTCGAACGGCAACGCCCGGCTGTAGCCCATGCCGCCATGAACCTGCATCGCGCGGTCGGCGGCCTCGCAACACAAACGGTTTGCGCGAAAGTTGCAGATCGACACCATGTCGCTGATCTCGAGCGCGTCCTGGCGGTCCATTTGCCAGGCGGTCTTGAAGATGAAGTTACGCACCATCTCGCATTCCGCATACAACTCGACCAGGGGAAACTGGATCGCCTGCTTCTTCGACAGGGGTTCACCAAAAGCGATACGCGAACGGGCGTACTTGGCAGCTGCGGCAATGCAGTAACGTGCCGCACCGGCGCTGGCGGCCGCCTGGCGAATCCGGTTCTCATGGACAAAACGCTGTGCCACCATCAGGCCCTGCCCTTCCTTGTACAGGATGGCACTGTCGGGCACGCGAACATCCTTCAACTCGACCTCTGCATGGTCGCTGGGCATGTTGAAGGTCCAGTGGTTGTACAAGACTTTGTGGCCCGGCGCATCGGTGGGAACGATGAAGGCCGTGATGCCGTTGGCGTCGCCCGATGTGCCGGAGGTGCGTGCAAAGACGAGATTGCCATGGGCGCGCCCGACCTGGCTGTTCCAGCGCTTCATGCCGTTGACCACCCAGTGGTCCCCGTCGCGCCGGGCGGTGGTGTCCATCCAGGTGGCGTCGCTGCCGTGCGCCGGTTCGGTGAGCGCGAATGCCAAGTGCATCTCGCCGGTGATTATGCCTTCGATGTATTTCTTCTGGTCTGGCGTGCCGTAGGCCTCGATCACCGGCACGATGGGGAAATTGCCGACGATGGACGACTCGTCCTGCAGGTCATTGTGCAGACCCAGACCCTTCGCCGCCAGATGCTCTCGGATGGCAGCGATGGCCAGGTTGGAGCCCGCGGACCCGCCACAACTCACGGGCAACCCATAACGCAGATGGCCCGCGCGGTCTGCACGGCGTTCCATCTCGGTGATCAAAGCACGCCAGCTGTCACGTGGGCGCCCGTCGTTGTCCCAGTCCGTCCGTGCATGCTCGCGCCGGTGGTCGAAATACTGGATGTTGTCGCGTTCCAGCGGCTTGATCTCGGCTTCGATGAACGCATCGAGTTCGGCCAGCTTTGCCGTGATTTCCGACGGCAGATGAAAGTCCATCGCGCAAACTCCTTGGTGGGACGGTGCCGACAGGATCGACACGAAAAATTGATAAGTTTTAAATACAGTACACCAGTATATTATCTTCGAAGACAAGAATGCCGAAGTGCTGGTGAATCTCCTTCACGCAGTTTGCGGTATTGAGGGATGAGTCCACGCTCTCCAGTAGGTCCGCCACGCGAAACATTGCACGACCCTGCGATGCCGCCACGAACGGGTCGAGCGGCAGCACATCGGTAAGATTCGTTGCAAAGCGAAGCTCCATGAAGTACGGCGTTCGACCAACTCATAGCGCATCCCGCGTTGAGGATGAAAGGGGTGGTTATCGTGGCTGCTCTGGCCATCCGCGGGAGCGATTGCATCGATGAATTCCCCACCGCGCTGCGGCGAAGCGACGCTCACGCAGGCAGCTCAGAAGTCAATCACCACCCGCCGTGCGGCGCCCGAGGCGAGCAGATCGAAACCCTCGCCGATCTGGTCCAGGCGGATGCGGTGCGAGATCAGGTTATCGAGATGCAGGCGACCGTCCAGGTACATGTCCACGAGTTGGGGCAATTCGGTCCGGGTCTTGACGTTGCCCAGGTAAGAGCCCATCAGGCGCCGCCCTTCCTGGATGGAGCGCGGTCGCAGCGCCAGTTCCTGCGCGCCCGGCAACACCCCGAGCATCACCGTGGTGCCCCAGCCAATACGAGTGCATTCGACCGCCTGGCGCAGGATGTCGGCATGCCCGACACATTCGAACGCGTAGTCCGCACCACCACCCGTCAGTTCACGAATCGACCCCAGGACATCGATGCCCGGTTTCGATGCGTCCAGGAAATGCGTCACCCCCGCCACACGTGAAAACGGCTCTTTGGCCGGGTTCGAATCGACACCGATGATCATGCTGGCACCTGCGATGCGGGCGCCTTCGACGACATTCAGACCGATACCGCCCAGGCCGAAAACCACTGCGGAAGTGCCTGCCTCCATGCGCGCCGTAAAGAGCACTGCACCAAGACCGGTGGCGCCGGCGCACCCCAGGCAACACACGATGTCCATTGGTGCCAGCGGGGAGATCTTCGTGACCTGGATGTCGCGCACGACAATGCGCTGCGAGAACGTGCCCAACTCGCAAAAGGCTCTCGTTGGCTTACCGTGCAGCCGAAACGGACGGCGGCTGGTTGGCTTGAAGTATTGATCGCACAGGTTGGTCTTGCGGCTACGGCATGCCGGGCATTCGCCGCACTCGGGAATTCCCACTGGAATGACGTGGTCACCGGGTTGCACGTGGGTGACCCCGGGGCCACATTCGAGCACCACGCCGGCTCCCTCATGGCCCAGAACCAGGGGGTAATCGGACCAGTCCCGCGAACCGTCGAAGAACGACATGTCGGAACGGCACAGGCCGGCCGCCTTCATCTCGATCAGCACCTCGCGCTCGCGCACGCCATCGAGCTGGAAAGTGTCGATGGCGATGCGCGTGTTTTGCCCGTGCGCGAAGGCGGCCAGTACGTCCATGTTGTTCTCCGTCTTGCACGACAGTGCGGCGAGACGCCGCCGTCAGTGCAGCATCGCTCAATAAAGGCGCGCGTGGCGCGATGTCAGCTATGGTTCTGCAGGCGCTTGCGCAAGGACTGGGTCGCTGGCACCATAGGCACCTCGGCCACCTCCGCCTCAGCCGGAACCCCCTTGCACCCCGGCACGCAGTGCTGAGCTTCGTCCATCTGCAGGTCCAGCCGTCCGTCGAGCGCCAGCGCAATTTCGTCCTTGTGCTCTGCCCGGTAATCGTCGAGCGCCAACAAGGCCGCGCCCAGCGCGCCCGCTGTCTGCGGCGTCGTGGGCAGGTGGATCGGCATGCCAAGCGCTTTCTGGATATGGTGCACGGCGGCAGGATTTTTTGCGACACCGCCGGTCATGACCACCGGGCCCTTCTTGCCGACACGCCCCACCAGCCCCATGGTGCGATTGGCGATGGCAGCGTGCACCGCGCCCAGCACATTGGGCTTGGTATTGCCTTCCGCCAGCAACGAAATCACCTCGGTCTCGGCGAACGTCGCGCACATGCTGGAGATCTTGAGTTCTTCCTTGGCCTCCAGCGCAATGTTCCCCATGTCATGCAATTCAATCTGCATCGCACGCGCCAGAACCTCCAGGAACTTGCCGGTACCGGCGGCACAACGGTCGTTCATGGCAAACTGCGCCACGAGGCCATTGGCATCCACCGCGATGACCTTGCTGTCCTGCCCGCCAATGTCGATGACCAGCCGCGCATCGGGCACCATCGCCACCGCGCCGCGCGCATGGCAGGTAATTTCCGTGTAGTTCTTGTCGGCGATGTCGAGCATGCGCCGGCCGTAGCCGGTGCTCACCGTGCGCCCGACATCCGCCTGGGTAATGCCTGCGTCTTTCAGCGCGCCCTCGATTGACGACTTGACACCCTCGCCGCTTACAGCACCCATGTGCGCGACGTTGGACGCCACCACCTTACCCTGCAGGTCGAGGATCACGGTCTTGGCCGTCGTCGACCCGAAGTCGATGCCCATCACAAAATGTTTCATCAGAACCTCCTGGGAACAAACACCGGGTTCAAGCCGTCACAAGCCGGCGCGCGTCGATTGCCTCCAGCATGGCCTCGACACGGCTGTTGACCAATTCGTCCTTGTAGAAGGAGTCGTCCGTCACATCGCCCTCGAACATGGACGTCGGGATACCCAGGCGTTTGGTGGCTGCCTCGGCGATCATGAACTGCGGGTTGGTGAACGCCCGGCAGGTTCTGGATGCGTGGATCACCATGCCATCGACTTCGTACTTGCTGCACAGATCCATGATCAGGTCGATCAGGATTGGCGCCGAGTGGTTGTTTGGGCAAATCAGGTAATTCTGCGCCATACCCAACACGGGGTCCTGGGGGTTGATCAGTTTGGACTCCTGCCAGAACGCCATATGGGTGTAACGACCGGCGATGACGGCCACGTCGTATTTGGCGAACTTCTCGGCCAACCAGCCGACCTTGGTCCAGTTCATGATGCCGTCGAAGAACAGGCGGTAACGCTCCTTGCGCACAGCCCCTTCTCCGGCTGCCACCCGCGCCGAAAACTTCGAGGATTTGTGCTTTGTCCAAAGTACTCTCCAGCTTGCCCCGACATCCGGAGCGCCATGCCAGCAAACCGCCAGCAAACATTTAAGTGAGTCTAGCTCATTTATTTTGCGAGGGCAAGTATCTGCGACTTCTGAATCGCTTCGTGCGAGAATTACCAATGAACTGATTGACGGAAGGGTTGCCTCACCACCCGTTGATCGTCAGCCTGTTGATCACTTGGTTGAGCATATGGTGACACCAACCCACCATCGTGGGTACCAGATCGTGGTGGCTGCACAAGCGCGGGCGAGGCAATCCAACGGAGACTGTGAAATGGGACCATTGACGGGAATCAGGGTTGTGGAAATGGCAGGCATCGGGCCGGCACCCTTTTGCGGGATGCTACTGGCCGACATGGGTGCGGATGTGCTGAGCGTCGACAGGCTGACGCCCTCCGACCTGGGCTTTGCGATCGAGCGGCGCTATGACCTGCTCAATAGAGGCAAGCGCGCCGTGGCGGTCAATCTGAAGAGTCCCGACGGCATCGGTGCAGTACTGGATCTGGTGCGATCCGCCGACCTGTTGATCGAGGGCTTCCGGCCGGGCGTCATGGAGCGGCTTGGCCTGGGGCCCAATCCCTGCCAGGAGGTCAATCCACGCCTGGTCTATGGCCGCATGACCGGCTGGGGCCAGGACGGCCCGCTAAGCCAACAGGCGGGCCACGACATCAACTACATTGCGTTGGCCGGAGTGCTCGACGCCATTGGCCCCAAGGCGGGAGCGCCGGTTGTCCCCCTCAACCTGATTGGCGATTTTGCCGGCGGGGCAACGTACCTCGCCATGGGGCTGGTGGCCGCGTTGCTAGAGGCCAAGAGCTCGGGCCAGGGCCAGGTGATCGACGCCGCCATGTTCGACGGCGCAATCAACCTCATGACCATGCACCACGGTTACCGCCAGGCCGGCATCTGGGCGCCTTCCCGCGGATCCAACGCCGTCGACGGAGGGGCACCCTACTACACCACCTACCGCGCGCAAGACGGCAAATATGTCGCCGTGGGCGCTGTCGAACTGCGCTTTTACCGCGAGCTGATCGAGCGCCTGGGGTTGGCGGGTGAGTCCCTGCCCAACCGCGACGATCCGGCCCAATGGGACGCCTTGTACCAACGCCTGGCGACGGTGTTTGAAACCAGGACACGCGACGAGTGGGCGCGCCATTTTGCCGACGGCGACGCCTGCGTCTCACCCGTGCTGACCATGGAGGAAAGCATGGCACATCCGCACGCGCTGGCGCGGCACAACTTCCTGCATGCGGACGGCGTGGCCGAGCCGGCACCCGCGCCAAAGTTCAGTCGCACGCCCGGCAACGTCCGCCATGCACCGGTCAACCCCCGAGCCGACACCGCAGCTGCACTGCGGCATTGGGGGTTTGCGGACAATCGCATCGACAGTCTGGCTGCGGCGGGCGTCATTGCCCCTGCCTGAGGCATCGAGTCGGCGCATGATTGTCGACGCCGGACTTGCATACGCGGTCTGGACACGGTACCATTACCGAACGGTCGCTTACAATTAGGTAGAGTACGGTACGTCAAATTACCAGATTGCTGCCTGCAGTTCGGTTCCGGATACATATTTCAATAGCTAGGAGACAAACATGAAATTTACCAATTCAGCACTGGGCCTGGTCCTGGCGGCGTCCGCCGTCGCGGCCAATGCGCAGACGGTCACGATCCGGGTTCACCATGCGACGCCCGGTTCGTCAATCTACCAGACCGAACTGATTCAACCCTGGTGCGACAAGATCGCTGCGCAGTCATCCAACCGGATGAAATGCGAGATCTACCCGTCGATGCAACTGGGCGGCACAGCAGCGCAGTTGTTCGACCAGGTTCGCGACGGCATCGTGGACGCCACGTGGACCAATCCCGGGTTCAAACCGGGCTCATTTACCAAGACCGAGGTTTTCGAACTGCCGTTCATGGTTAGAGGCGCTGAAAGCGGAAGCCGAGCCTTGTGGGACTTCATCCAGGCCCACGCCATGGATGAATACCGTGGCGTGAGAGTGGTATGGGTCGCGATGACAGACCCGCAATTGCTGCACTTCAGCAGCAAGAATGTCAGGACGCTGGAAGATTTAGCCAACCTCAAGGTTCGTGCGCCCAGCCGGTACGCGGCCAAGGGCCTGGCCGCTCTTGGAATGGCGACGGTGCAATTGCCGTCGATGGCGATCACGGAGTCGTTGGCAAAGGGCGTTATCGATGGCACGATGATGACCTGGAGCGGTGTGCCCATGCTCAAGCTTGACGAAGTCACCAAGTTCCACCTGGATGTGCCAGAGGGACAGACCGGTTTCTTCGCCAGTTCCACGGTGTTCGCCATGAATCCCGCGAAGTACGACAGCTTGCCGGCTGATCTGAAGAAGGTCATCGATGCGAACAGCGGTCCGGACGCGTCGGCCGTTGCGGGCAAGTTTTTTTCCGACAAGATCAGCGCCTACGCGCCCTTGGGCAATGCCGGTGGTGGCCGCAACGTGCGACTCAGCAGGGAAGAGTATGCACGTTGGGTCAAGGCCACCGAATCGGTTGAAGTCGACTGGGTGAAGGAAGTCAGCGCCAAGGGGCCTGACGGAAAGAAGATGCTGGATGACGCCAAAGCGCTGGTGAACAAATACGCTCGCTAAGGGGCTCCAGGATGGCTGAAGAATTCGACGCAGCCGCGCCTGCGGATCCTGGTGTTGGCACCATCGGCAAGCCCCTGGCGGCGATGGCGCGGTGGATGGCCCTGGCCGGCGGGCTGATGCTGGTGTGCATCCTGTTGCTGATCGTGGTTTCGGTCGTGAGCCGCAAGTTGTTTGCATTGCCCGTGCCTGGTGACGTGGAACTGACGAGCGTCACGGCGGCAGTCGCGACCGCCTGGTTTTTCCCCTGGTGTTTTGCGGTATCGGGCAACGTGAAGGTCGACTTCTTTACCAATCGATGGAATAGCCGGTGCATTGCCGCGCTGGAGGCGATGAGTGCGCTGCTGATCGCGCTGCTGGCGATCACCATTGCATGGCGGACCGGCGTCGCCGCGGTGTCGATTCACGAGGCGCAGGAGATCTCGGCAATCCTCGGCGTCCCAACCTGGCTTTCCTATGTTGGCATGGTGCCGGGTTTTGCCTTGCTCGCATTGCTTGCCATCCACCGCTTTGCGCAACTGGCGCTTGAGGCCCTGGGATTGACAGAACCCGGGATCAGCACGTGAGCGCCGGTGCGAAATTGGTCATTTGTCCCGCATCCCCGCTCGCTGGAGCAAATGCCCTGCGTAGCCACATGGAGAATGCCGAATGAGCGGTGCACAAATCGGGTTGCTCACGTTTGCCGTGATGCTGGTGATGATGTTCTTTCGCGTGCCGATCGGCATCGCGATGTTGGTCAGCGGTGCCGGCGCCTACATACACCTGACCGGCGACTCGATCACTCCGTTGCTGAATTTCTTCAAGAATCTGGCCTATGCGCGGCTCTCGAACTACGATTTGGTCGTCATTCCCCTGTTCCTCCTGATGGGCCAGTTTGCCACCCACGGCAACCTTTCCCGAGGGTTGTTCAGGTTCATTACGTCGTGTGTTGGCCACCGGCGCGGCGGCGTCGCGATGGCCGCGGTGGGTGCCTGCGGTGCCTTCGGCGCGATATGCGGCAGTTCGCTCGCCACAGCGGCGACGATGGGGCAGGTTGCGTTGCCAGAACTACGGCGCCTGAATTATTCAGGCGCGCTTTCAACCGGCGCGTTGGCCGCCGGGGGGACGCTCGGCATCCTGATCCCTCCATCGATCCCGCTGGTGATCTATGCGATCCTGGTCGGGGAATCGATCGGAAAACTGTTTATGGCGGCGGTAATTCCCGGCGTGATTGCGATGCTGGGATATATGGTCGTGATCAAGGTGATGGTGACACTGGACCCGACATCGGGACCGGCCGGTCCGCGCGTGGCGTGGGGGCCACGCTTTCACGCATTTCTGCAGGTCCTGCCCATCGTGCTCGTGTTCGTGGTCGTTGTCGGCGGCATCTATGGTGGCTGGGCAACTCCCACCGAAGCGGCAGCCATCGGTGCCGCTGCCGCCGGGGTTATCGCGGTGGCCGGCGGCATGCGGATGCCGGGCATTGTGTCAAGCGTGCTCGGTACCGCTGCTGGCAGCGCCATGATCCTGCTGGTTCTGCTCGGCGCCGACATGCTGAATACGACACTGGCGCTGACCCAGATGCCGGCCGCACTTGCCACTTGGGTGCAAGGACTGGGACTGCCATCGTTGGCAATCGTTTTTGTCGTGATCCTGATCTACCTGTTCCTGGGCTGCGTGATGGAATCCATGTCGATGATCATGCTCACCGTTCCCATGTTCTACCCGATGATCATGGGGCTCGACATCATGGGCATGCCACAGGCCGACAAGAGCATCTGGTTCGGCATCATCTGCCTCACCGTGGTGGAGGTGGGCCTGATCCATCCACCGGTCGGCATGAACGTCTACCTGATCAACCGGCTGGCCGGCGATGTGCCCTTGATGGATACCTTCCGGGGGGTAGTGCCATTTCTGATTGCAGATGGGCTGCGCACGGTCTTGCTGGTGACCGTGCCGTCGTTGTCCCTCTTTCTGGTTCATCGGTTTTCCTGATCGGCACCAGCAGGCTTGACCTTGCCCGCGCTTGACCTTCTGCCCATCGGCAGGTGCCGACACTTTTCACACGGCCCGGCATGATGGCTGACACAAATTCACTGGCGGCCCGCGGCCAGGCGATGCGTGCGGCTGGCTACTGGATCGACAGGACGATGGATGAATTCCTGGTCGAGTCGATCCGGCTTGACCCCGACAAAACCGTGATCGTCGCCCATCGGGTCGACCGCGGCGCGGCGCGACGTGTCAGCTACCGCGAGCTGGGCGACATGGTCGCGCGTGCCGCAGGCGCGCTGCGGGCGATGGGTGTCGTGCCAGGGGATGTTGTTTCAGTGCAACTTCCCAACTGGTGGGAGTTCGTCGTCACGGCGTTCGCATGTGGCCGCATTGGTGCCGTCGTCAACCCGCTGATGCCGATCTTTCGCGAGCGCGAACTGCGCTACATGTTGGGCTTTGCCCAAAGCAAGGTGCTGATCGTGCCGCAGATGTATCGCGGCTTCGACCACGCGGCAATGGCCACGGGGTTGCGCGTGGAATTGCCGAACCTGCGACACATAGTGGTGGTCGACGGCGATCCAAAAAACAGCTTCGATCACCGCATGCTCCAGTGTGCGGCACCCGTCGCATGCTCCGAGGACCGGGCATCAGCGGCGTTGCAACCCGACGACGTCAGTGTGATGGTTTTCACCTCCGGCACCACGGGGGACCCCAAGGGCGTCATGCACAGCTCCAATACGCTGCTCGCATGCCTGAATGCGCTGCGTGGGCGCTTCGGTCTGGCCCCAGACGATGTACTGTTGTGCGCGACGCCGGTCGGGCACATGACGGGTTACGCAGCCGTCATGATGCTGGCAATACGGCTTGGTGGCAGCATGGTGCTGCAGGACGTATGGGATGGGGCGCGGGGCGTCGCACTGATGGCGGAAGAAGGTGTGACCTACACCGCGGCATCCACGCCGTTTCTGACCGATATCTGCGATGCGGTGGCGACGGGCGCGCCTCGCCCGCGGCGGCTTCGCTCCTTTCTTTGCGGCGGCGCACCCATTCCGCCCATGCTGATCGAACGCGCGGCCCGTGAACTCGACCTTGCCGTGTGTTCACTCTGGGGGATGACGGAGGCCCTTTCCGGCACGTTGACCGAGCCACAAAGGGCGGCCGAAAAATCGTCCACCACCGACGGTCGGCCGCTTGAAGGCATGGAAGTGCTGGTGGCAGATGCCGACGGCCAGCCATTGCCGGTGGGCCAGACAGGTCGCCTGCTGGTTCGGGGAGCGCAGCTATTTCTGGGATATTTCAAACGCCCGGATCTGACGACGTATGACGCCGACGGCTGGTTTGATACCGGGGACCTTGCCTACATGGACCAGGAAGGCTACATCCGGATCAATGGCCGCACCAAGGATGTGCTGATCCGTGGCGGTGAAAACGTGCCGATATTCGAGATCGAGAGCCTGCTGGTGGCGCATCCGGCAGTCGCTGCTGCGGCCGTTGTCGGATATCCAGACCGGCGCCTGGGCGAGCGCGCCTGCGCTTTCGTGGTTCTGAAGCCCGGTGCCAGCTTCGACCTCGCCGCGCTTCAGGAGTACATGGCGCAATCCCAGGTGACGAAGCAGTACTGGCCTGAACGTGTACGGGTCGTATTGGAGTTGCCGCGCACTCCCACCGGAAAGATCCAGAAATTCCGCTTGCGGGAAATCGCTGCAGCGGAAACGCCGACGTCTTGACGGCAAACTGCGGGCTCAGCCCGCTCATGCCTTCGCGAGCAGGTCCGCCAATGCCGGAACTTCTCCACCGGCAGGATCGAACCCCAGTGGCAGGTACCAGGCGCGGTCGAAGGTGATGCGCTCGTGCGTCGCGTCCAGAACGCACCGCTCTACCCTGCGACGGATTTGTGCATCGAAACCTGCCGATTCGCGGATCAATTCCCGAATAACCGCGGCGAGTGTTGCCGCAGCGGACTTGAGCGCCGGACTCGACGCAGCCGCAAGCGCGCATGCATTCGCTCCGTCCTGAATAGCAGTCCCGAGCAGCGCCATGGTGCCGTCCGAGCCGGGCACCCCAAGCTCGTCGAGTGCACGCGCCATGGTCAGGTTGTGGTCCAACTCGAATCGGTCACGTTCGTGGAAAAAATCCAGACGCTGGCGCACGAACTCCAGATAGTCCACCACCAGTCGCAGTTGCTCGATCGCCAGCGGGTCGGCATGGCCAATGGCCGGAGCGACGATATCCCTCAAGGCCTTGACGGCCGCACGCAGGCCGTTCTCAGTGACATCTGTCATCAGATCCGCTCCTTTAAAAGGCACGCGAGATCCAGGCACACCGAGGGCGCCATGCCCTTGACCCGGGTCAACAAGACATCCTGATGCGACTTGCCCAGCCG
>JANOUM010000366.1:0-7481 GCA_031416855.1 Rhodoferax sp.
GCGCGAGGGTGTCAAAGCCGGGGTCCGAGTAGCCGGGCATGGGGGCTCCGTGGATTTGGGGGGATCGGGGGATTGTGGGCTATATTGCAGACCGGTGACTCAGGAGAATCCACGATGAAAGTCAGCGACATTTTGCGCGCCAAGGGCAACACGCTGTATACCACCACGCCGGACGAACCGCTCACCCGTGCGGTGCAGGTCATGGCCGAGAGGGACATCGGTTCGCTCGTCGTCATGGAGTATGGCGACCTGGTCGGCATGCTGACGTTTCGCGAGGTGATCCAGACCGTGGTGAAGAACGGCGGAGTCATCGGCAGCTACTCCGTGCGTGCGGCCATGGACGATTCGCCGCTGACCTGCACCCTGGAGACCGACCTGGACGAAGTCCGGCGCATGATGCTGGCCCAGCATGCCCGTTACCTGCCGGTGATGGACTACAAGATGCTGATGGGCGTAGTGAGCTTTTTCGATGTGGCCAAGGCGGTGGTGGACGCCCAGAACTTCGAGAACAAAATGCTCAAGGCGTACATTCGCGACTGGCCGGACGCCGGCGGCAACGAATGACACCGGTCGCCACACCCCCTCGGGGATAATCCGTCCATGAGCGGCAACACCTTTGGCAACCTGTTTGCCGTCACCAATTTCGGCGAATCCCACGGCCCGGCGATCGGTTGCGTGATCGACGGCTGCCCCCCCGGCATGGCCCTGAGCGAAGCCGACATCCAGGGCGACCTCGACCGCCGTCGCCCGGGCAGCTCGAAATTCGTGACGCAGCGCAACGAACCCGATGCGGTCGAGATCCTCAGCGGCGTGTTCGATGGCCGCACCACCGGCACGCCGATCTGCCTGCTGATCCGCAACACCGACCAGCGCAGCAAGGACTACGGCAACCTCCTGCAGACCTTCCGCCCGGGCCATGCGGACTACACCTATTTCCAGAAATACGGCCTGCGCGATCCGCGCGGTGGTGGGCGCTCGTCGGCGCGCCTGACGGCGCCCATGGTCGCGGCCGGCGCGGTGGCCAAAAAGTGGCTGTTCGAGCACTACGGCACGGTGTTTCGCGGCTGCATGACGCAGATCGGCACGCTGGCCATCGGCTTCGAGGCCTGGGAGCATGTGCCGCGCAATCCTTTCTTCGCACCGGTGCAGGATGTCTCGGCCCTGGAGCGCTACGTCGAGGCATTACGCAAGGCCGGCGACTCCTGCGGCGCGCGCATCCGGGTCGTGGCCAGCGGTGTCCCGGTGGGGCTGGGCGAGCCGCTGTTCGACAAGATGGATGCCGACATCGCCTACGCCATGATGGGCATCAACGCGGTCAAGGGCGTCGAGATCGGCGCCGGATTCGCCAGCGTGGCACAACGCGGAACGACGCACGGAGACTCGCTGTCGCCGGGCGGATTTCTCTCCAACAACGCCGGCGGTGTGCTCGGGGGCATCAGCACCGGGCAGGACCTGGAGGTCGGCATCGCCATCAAGCCGACCAGTTCCATCCTGTCACCACGGGCATCGATCGACACCACAGGTCAACCCACCGAGGTGGTCACCAAGGGACGCCATGACCCCTGCGTGGGCATCCGCGCTACACCGATCGCCGAGGCCATGCTGGCGCTGGTGGTGATGGAACATGCCCTGCGCCACCGGGCGCAGTGCGGCGATGTGGACAGCGGGCTGGCGGCGCTGGCCGCCAGTGCCGCCACCGATGCCGCAGTGATGCCCCTGCGCCGGTAGGTCCTGCACCCCACCGCAGGCCGCAAGCCTCAGGGTTTGGCGAGCGGCGCCGGTGCCCGCCAGGGATTGAACCCGGTCACCAGCACGGTGGCCAGCAACACCAGGGCGCTGCCGGCATAAGACGCCAGCGTGAACACCTCGGCCAAAAAGAGATGTCCCCAGATCACGCCGAAGATCGTGATCATGAAGGTCGAACTCAGCGCCGCGACCGGGCTCACGTGTTTGACGATGCGCATGTACTGCCAGTACGCCAGGCCGGAGGTCCCGATACCCATGAACGCCACCGCGCCGACGGCGGCCGCGGTGAAACGCGCCTGGGGGAGCGTCCACAACGCGGCCGGCAGCAACAGCACGAACGCGGCGATATGGATCGACGCGGTGATCGCCAGGGGCTCCATGCGCTGCGTGGCGCGTTTGAGCAGCGGCGCGGTCGCGCCTGAGAATACCGCGCCGACAATGGCCACGGTGGTGCCCACCAGCAGTTCGCGCGATGGACCGATCGGCCCGAGGCGAACCACGAGTGCCACGCCGACAAACGCAGCCAGGCAACCCACGATCTTGGACCAGGTCAGCGTGTCTTCCTTCAGCCAGGCGGACGCGATGGCGCCAAACAGCACCGAGGTCACTCCGAGCACGGCGCTGTAGCTCGCCGGCAGGTACAGGGAGGCCAGCGAGTACAGGAAGTGCGGCACTGCGATGGCCAGTGCCCCCAGCGCCAGTATCTCGCGCCAGTGTTCCCAGGGCCAGCGCAGCCGCATGTAGCGCATGATCACCGCCAGCGTGATGGCGCCGAACACCACGCGCATGGAGGCCATCACACTGGGCCCGAGTGCGGGGGTGGCGATCCGTGTCAACAGGAAGCCCGAGCCCCACAAGGCCGACAAGGCGGCGAGCTGGTAGAAGTAGCGGTTTTTCATCCCGCGATCAGTTGCACGAGGGCGGCGAACCGCATCGGCCTGAACGAGGTGCCCCACAACGCGGGCAGGGCGGTGAGTTGCATAAAGTGGTGGAACTGCACTGCGCAGGATTGTCGCCCATCACGCAAGGCCGGCACTGCCCCGCGGTGCGGCGAAAATGCCGCACGGTTTCGCATTTGCACTATCGAAAGTCCCATGGCATACAAAAACTTCGTCCTGGCCGGCATCATGGGCTGGCCGGTCGCCCACTCCCGGTCACCCCAGATCCACAACCACTGGATCGCGGAACATGGTCTGCTGGGCGCCTACGTGTTGCTGCCGGTGCAGCCTGCGCACCTGCCCGATGCCGTCCGGGGCCTGGCCGCGCTCGGCTTTGCCGGCTGCAACGTGACGATTCCGCACAAGGTGGCGGCCATGCGGCTGATGGATTGGGTCGATCCGCTGGCGCAGATGATCGGTGCCATCAACACCATCGTGGTCCAGCCCGACGGTACCACCCGAGGCTACAACAACGACGGCCCGGGCTACCTCCAAAGCCTGCAGGAGGCACGTCCCGACTGGCGTGCCGACACCGGCCCGGCCACGGTCCTGGGGGCCGGGGGTGGCGCCCGCGCGGTGGTCGCCAGCCTGGTGCAGGCCGGCGCGCCCGAGGTCCGGGTCTGCAACCGCTCGTTCGACAAGGCGCAGGCGCTCGCGCATGAACTGGGCGGCCCGGTCCGGGCCGTGCCCTGGGCGCAGCGGCATGACGCGCTGGACGGCGCGGCGCTGCTGGTGAACACCACCAGCCAAGGTATGGCGGGGCAGGCGCCGATGGAACTCGCGCTGGACGCACTTCCACCGCAGGCATTGGTGTCAGACCTGGTCTACGTGCCACTGGAAACCCCTTTGATGGCCGCAGCCCGGGCGCGCGGCAACCCGGTGGTGGGCGGCTTGGGCATGTTGCTGCAACAGGCCCGGCCGGCGTTTCACGCGTGGTTCGACGTAATGCCCGAGGTGACGCCGGAGTTGCGGCGCAGGATCGAAGCCAGTTTGTAGTGGCTTCGACCGCCTCGAATGTTTTCGTGTGGTGCGCGGCGTGACCCGTCAGGCGACGGAAATGTCACCGAGCCGCTGGTCTTGGCGTCGCACCAGCCGCTCGATATCCGCCAGGTCCGCCGCCGACAGCTTCGGTCCGGGCTTGCGTACCATGGCCGAGGCGATCGCGCCGCGCTGCACCATCAGGTGCTTGCGCACGGCCAGGCCGATGCCGCTCTGCTGTTCGTAACGGGCCAGCGGCAGGTAGGCGTCGAACAGGTCGTGCGCGCGTTCGACATCGCCGCTTGCGTGCGCCGCGCATACATCGACCATCATCTCGGGGTAGGCAAAACCGGTCATCGCGCCGTCTGCGCCGCGGGTCAGTTCTTCTGGCAGGAACAGCCCGCCCCCATTGCCGGCCAGGATCGACACGCGCCGGACCTCACCCCGGGTGCTGGCCGCACGGATCGCCGACAGCTTGGCCAGCCCCGGCGAGTCCTCGTGCTTGAGCATCACACAGGTCGGGGAGTTCTTCAGGATCTTCAGCACAACGCCGGTGGACATCTGCACGCCGGTTGATACCGGGTGGTCCTGCAGTGCCCACGGTACATCCGCGCCGAGGCTCTCGTTGACCATGTCGAAGTAGGCGGTGATCTGGTCGTCGGTGCGCACGGTCGAGGCCGGCGCGACCATCACGCCGGAGGCGCCCATGTCCATCACACTGCGGGTCAGCTCCCGCATCGGCGCGAAGCCCGGCGCGGACGCGCCGACCACCACCGGAACCCGGCCATTGACCCGCGCCAGCACCTGCCGCACAAAGATGCGGGACTCGTCGGCGGTGAGTTTGGTGGCTTCGCCCAGGATGCCCAGGATGGTCAGTCCGGTGGCGCCGCGCTCGAGGTAGAAGTCGACCATGCGGTCGGTGCTGGCGAGATCGAGTGCGCCGTCGTCGGCGAACGGGGTGACGGCTATCAGGTAGACGCCTTTGGCGCTGGTATCGAGTGTGCTGTGGGACATGGTTTTTGGCGCGCGTTGTGGTCGCGCGAGTTGGTTGCGGGTCGCAGCTTAGCACTGCCGCCCGGAGCTTGCGCGGACGGCCTATGATGCAGCGTGGGCATGTCCCGCGAGCCGCCGCGCGGTGGTGGCGCGTGCACCACGGAGGTGGAAACCCTTGCGTACCTATTCAATGGCGTACCTGACCGCCGCAACGCTGACCCCGCCACAGGCTGTCGATGTGGCTGCGCAACTGGGGTACCGGCATGTCGGGTTGCGGCTGTTGCCCAGCGCGCCGGGCGGCGCGTGGCAGCCGATCCTGGAGCAACCCGCCTTGCTGACCGAAACCCTGGCCCGGATGCGCGACACCGGCGTGGGTGTGCTGGACCTGGAGGTGATCCGCATCGGGCCGCAGTTCGATGCTGCGGCCTTCACGGCGCTGCTGGAGGCCGGCGCGGCACTGCAGGCGCGCGCCGTGCTGGTGATCGGCGAAGACGCGGACGCGTCGCGACTGGCAGACTCTTTCGGCCGCCTGTGCGTCGCGGTTGCGCCCTACGGCATGACGGTGGACCTGGAGTTCCTGCCCTGGACGGCCGTGCCCGATGCCCGTGCGGCCATGCGGGTGCTGCGTGCGGCCGGTAGCCCGGCCAATGCCGGTGTGCTTGTCGATGCGCTGCATGTGTCGCGCTCGACGACATCGCTGGACGACCTGGCGGAGCTGGCGCGCAGCGCGCTGCACTATGCGCAGATCTGTGATGCGCCAATGGGTGGCCCGTTCCCGGTGGACGAGATGATCCGCACCGCGCGCCAGGAGCGCCTGCTGCCGGGAGAAGGCGGGATCGAACTGGCGCAGATGTTTGCGCGGCTGCCGCCGGGCCTGCCGATCAGCATCGAAATTCCGCACCTGACGCGCATGGCCCGGCTGGGTGTGCTGGAATGGGCACGCCAGGCCCTGGTCGCGAGCCGTGCCGTGCTGGAGCCAGCGCGCTAGCGGGGTGACTGCTGCCAGAATCGAACCCGCCCCCTGAAACCTGCGGCAACGCGGCCGCGTTCCATGAAAGCCAGGATCGCCATGAACCAGACCACAGCCGCCGCCACTTCGGCGTTCGATCGCAGCACCGAGGACGTGGGCAACATTGTCGAGTTCGGCCATGTCAACGTGCGTGTGCCCGACCAGCAGCAGGCGGTCGTGTTCTACGTCATGGGCCTGGGTCTGACGCGCGACCCGTACCTGGTGACCGGGGTCGACAACGCCTGGATCAATGTGGGCACCTGCCAGTTCCACCTGCCGGTCGGGCCCGCACAGGTCGTGCGCGGGCTGATCGGCCTGGTCATGGCGGACCTGGATGCGCTGGTCGCTCGGCTGGGCGCGGTGGCACGCCGGCTGGAGGGAACGCGTTTCGGGTTCGAGCGCAAGGAGTCGCAGGTCGACGTGACTTGCCCGTGGGGCAACCGGATTCGGGTGCATGCCCCGGACGAGGCCCGCTTCGGCGCAGTGCTGCTGGGCATGCCCTATGTACAGGTCGACGTGGCGCGTGGCACAGCGGCCGGTATTGCACGGTTCTACACCGAGGTGCTGGCGGCGCGCGCCCTCACCGGTGTGCAGGACGACGGCACCGTGGTTGCCCGGGTAGCCGTCGGTTTTGCCCATAACCTGGTGTTCTGTGAGTCCGATCGGGTGCAAGCAGCCTACGACGGCCACCATGTGCAAATCGCCCTGGCCGATTTCTCCGGCGTGCACCGCCGCCTGCTGGAGCGCGGCCTGGTCACGGAGGAAAGCAACCAGAGCCAGTACCGTTTTCAGGACATCGTCGATCCGGCGAGTGGCGCCGTGCTGGCGACCCTGGAACACGAGGTCCGTAGCATGCGCCACCCGATGTACGCCCGCCGCCTGGTGAATCGTGACCCCGCGATCACCAACAGCGCCTTCGCGCCGGGCCATGAGGCGGCGATCTGGTCGATGAAGCCGACGTGAGGTCATCCTCGACCGGTCGACTCTCGACACGCGGCAGGCTGGCAGTCGGATGCTTTGCATTTTTATGTTTTAACGCTAATATGCGTTTATGCGAACCACACTGGATCTACCCGATGACCTGATGCGCAACCTCAAGGCCCGCGCAGCCCTGGAGGGGCGCAGCTTGCGTGATTTGATGCTCACGCTGGTCGAGCGCGGCCTGCAAGCGCCGGCCGCCCCGCCTACTTCGCCCGCGCTGGACCTGCCAACTGTGCGCTTGGGCCGTCCGTTGGCGCTGCCGCAAAGCATGCTGAACCACGCGGACCTCGACGCCCTGGCCGGCGAATGACGATTGCCCACGTCAAGGAGCCGCCAGCCGCGTGGGCAACCCTGGCCCTGCCAACGGGTGGCGATCTGCCCGATCTCAACGTCTGGCTCGCACTGGTCGTGCTTGAACACCCGCACCATGCCAGCGCTCGGCGCTACTGGGATGACACCCGGCTCGGCACCGATGTCGTCAGTCCGTTTGCGTGGTTTTGCCGCTCCACCATGCTGGGTTTGGTGCGTTTGCTCAGTCAGCCCAAACTGATGGGCGATGCCGCCCTCACACTGGGCGATGCCCATGCCCTCTATCGGCAGCTCCGCCACAGTAGTGGCGTCGGGTTCGTGCCCGATTCCGAGTTGGCCGATGGGCGATTGGCTGAACGCCTCGGCCTGACACCAACCCTGCCCGCGCGCTTGTGGACTGACGCCTGGCTGGCCGCCACAGCGGATGCTGCGGGCCTGCGCCTGGTCAGTTTTGATGCCGACTTCGAACGCCTTGCCCCGGCCCGCATGCTGCGATTGCGGCCCTGAGCACAGGCCATCGGTGTAGG
>JANOUM010000367.1:0-2956 GCA_031416855.1 Rhodoferax sp.
GCTGGAGGTCGCGTGCACCGAAGCGAACATCAACATGATGGCGCGCTACGACGCGAAGAACACCGAGGCACTGCGCAAGCTGGTGGGCGCCGGCGCGCAATTGCGCGCCTTTCCCCGTCCTGTCATGGAAGCCTGCTACAAAGTGGCGCAGGAGCTCTACGTCGAGCTGGCTGCGAAAAGCCCTGAGTTCAAAAAGATTAATACCCAAACATTGGGCGGCTGGTGGCCGAAGGTGCCGGCATCGGTTTTGTCGCGGCCTACGACCTCGCGCACTGGTCTGGCGTGGAGGCGGTGTTGCCCCAGCTGGCCACCCCGCCCTTGCCCTGCTGGCTTGCGGTGCACCGCGTGATCCGGGGCAATCGGCTGGTGCGCCGGGTGTACGACTATCTGGCGCAGGAGGTGCCGCGCGAGCTTGAATGACTGGGCTGGTGATCGCGCTGTGCGTGGGGCCGGCGGCTCAAACCCGCACCAGCCGCAGGTGCGTGATTTCCGATGGCGCGCCAAAGCGCTTGGGCGGCCCCCAATAACCCGTTCCACGGCTGGTGTACACCCACAAGGCCTGCAGCTTGTGCAGCCCCGCGGTGAACGGCTGCTGCAGGTAGACAAAGTGGTTCCACGGCCAGAACTGGCCGCCGTGGGTGTGGCCGGACAGTTGCAGGTCAAAGCCCGCTGCCGCCGCCGCTGGTGCGCTGCGTGGCTGGTGCGCCAGCAGCAGCCTGAACCCGGCCTGGGTTGGTGCATCAGCCAGCGCGCGGTGCGGGTCGCTTTGGTGGCTCTTGTCGAAATGGTGGGCGTTGAAGTCGGTCACGCCGGCCACCACCAGCATCGCGCCGGCCAGTTGCGTGTCCGCCCCGTGGTGGATGACCACGTGTTCGTTCATCAGCACCCGGATGCCCAGGCCGCGCAGGGCATTGGTCCAGCTGTCGACACCCGAGTAGTACTCGTGGTTGCCGGTGACAAAAAACGTGCCATGGGTGGAAACCAGGTCGCGCAGCGGGTCGACATGGCGGCCCAGGTCACGCACGCTGCCGTCGACCAGATCGCCGGTGATGGCGACCATGTCGGCGCCCAGGCCGTTGACCCGCTCGACGATCCGCCGCAAGTACTGGTTGCGAATGGTCGGGCCGACATGGATGTCGCTGATCTGCGCCACGCTGAAGCCGTGCAGCTGCTCCGGCAGGTTGCTGATGGGCACATCCACCCGCACCACCGCTGCGGTGCGGCGTGCATTCACGAACCCCCACCCGGTGATCAACAGCGACAGCAGCAACACGGCCAGCGCGCTGTCGACCCGCAGCGCAGCCAGTGACACCACCGAGGGCCACAACCAGTGCACCCCGATGGCCACTAGCAGCACGGTGTCGCGCATCAGGCTGAGCACAAACAGCGACGAGAACAGGCCCATGAACAACAAGCCCGACCAGGCCAGCAGCACCGACCACGGTGGGCGGGCCACGCGACGAGCCAGGAAACCCAGCGGCATCAGGAGCGCCGAGAGCAGCAGCAACACCGCGGTGCCGGTGCCCAGCCAGGGCTGCCACGCGGCCAGGTCCGGGGCCAGCCGCCAGCCGACGAACGCGTGCAGCAGGCAGGAGAACAAAACCAGCGGGGTGATGGACATCAAGAAGAACGCAGGCGCCAGGGCGGAGCGTGTGGTGGGCAAGTCGGGTACATGGAGCGGTACGGTGCCGATTCAAGGCCCGCGCCGGCGGCCCCGCCGCGCGCCGGATGGGGCTACGGCGCTCATCAGGGCTCGGGTGTGTCGGTGTCCGGGGCGCCCAGGCCCAGGTTGTTCCGCGTCGCCGCCGCGAGGGCCTGGTACTTGGCCTTGAATGCATCGAGGTTGCCCTGCTCGAGGTGCAATCGGTGCATCGTTGGGCCTGTGGGTTGGGTTGTCGGTTGAAACGGATGGTGAATATTGTGCGCGCCTGCTTGCATTTGTTTGATACTTCCATAATAATAAAAATATGAAAGAGACAACCGCCATTTCTGCGCTAGCCGCGTTGGCCCAGAGCGCGCGCCTGCGCATATTCCGGGCTTTGGTGGCTGCGGGGCCTGCGGGCCTGACACCCGGCGCCTTGTCTGCAAGCCTGGAGATCCCCGCTTCGACACTGTCGTTCCATCTCAAGGAGCTGGTTCATGCTGATCTGGTGTCGCAGGAGCGTGACGGCCGCAGCCTGATCTACCGGGCATCTTTCGAACAGATGAACGACTTGCTGGCCTACCTCACGGCCCACTGCTGCCAGGGCGAAGGCTGCGCGGCCGTGACCACCCCCCTGTGCAACATCCGCTGAATTCCCCTCATGCCTACCAAAACCCATCACGTCCTTTTTGTTTGCACCGGCAACTCGGCACGGTCGATCCTGGCCGAGGCCTTGATGACACATCTGGCGAGCGGACGCTTCAAGGCCTATTCGGCTGGCAGCCACCCCACTGGCGTGGTTCATCCGCTGGCGCTGGCGACGCTGCGACAGCTCCACATTCCGGCCGACGGCCTGCGCAGCAAGGCATGGGGTGAATTCGCTGCACCCGGTGCGCCCGCGTTTGATTTTGTGCTGACCGTATGCGACAACGCCGCTGGCGAGGTCTGTCCGGTCTGGCCGGGCCAACCGATGACGGCGCATTGGGGTGTACCCGACCCGTCGACGGTCCGTGGCAGTGACGAGCAACAAGCCAAGGCCTTCCTGGACACGGCCATCCTGCTGCAACGGCGGATCCAGCTTCTGTTGGCGCTGCCAATCGACAAACTGGCACGCATGTCGCTGCAAGACGAGATAAACCACATCGGCAGCACCAAAGCCTGAAACTCCATGACCACCCACATCCTGATCCTGTGCACCCACAACTCCGCGCGCAGCGTGCTGGCCGAAGGCATGCTCAACCACTGGGCCGCGCAACTGGGGTGCGACGTGCGTGCCCACAGCGCCGGCAGCGCACCCAGCGGCCGCATCAATCC
>JANOUM010000368.1:0-6522 GCA_031416855.1 Rhodoferax sp.
GGAGGCGCGCGCCAAGGCGCTGGCCGCCCTGGAGGCGGTGCAGATCGACCAGCCCGAGCGCGTCTATCGGCTGTACCCGCATGAAGTGTCCGGCGGCATGGGCCAACGCGCCATGATCGCCATGATGCTGATCGCCAACCCGGAGCTGCTGATCGCCGACGAGCCCACCAGCGCGCTCGATGTCACGGTGCAGCTGCAGGTGCTGGCCATCCTGGACGCGCTGGTGGTGCAACGCGGCATGGGCCTGATCTTCATCTCGCATGACCTGCGCCTGGTGTCCACCTTCTGCGACCGCATCCTGGTGATGTATGCCGGCAAGATCGTGGAAGAAGTCGCCGCCGGCGGGCTGGCCGACGCAAAACACCCCTACACCCGCGGCCTGCTCAACTGCCTCCCGCGCCTCGGCGATGACCGCCACCCGCTGCCCACGCTCGATCGCCAGCCGGAGTGGGCGGTATGAGCCGCAGGGCCGTTCCCAAGGCGAATGGCACCGCAGCGCATAGCGCGGAGGTTTCCTCGATCAGCCGCCGGGCGGCTCCCAAGGCGAATGGCACCGCAGCGCGCAGCGCGGAGGCATGCACATGAGTTCGGTCGGTCTGGAGCTGAAGAACCTGCGCATCGTCTACGACGGGTTCATCGCCGTGGCTGACACCTCCCTGCGTGTGGAGGCCGGCGATAGCTTCGGCATCGTGGGCGAGTCGGGCTCAGGCAAGTCCACGGTGCTGCGCGGCATCTGCGGCCTGGCGCCACGCGAGTCCGGCTCCGTGCAGCTGGTAGGCAAGGGTACGGATCCGCAACCCGCCCCCGGCAGCAAAGCCTTCCGCCGCCTGGTGCAGATGGTGTTTCAGGATCCGTATGGTTCGCTGCACCCGCGCCAGACCGTGGACCGCATCCTCGCCGAGCCCCTGGCCATCCACAACATCACCGACGCCGAGACCCGCATCGAACGCGCGTTGGACGAAGTCGGCATGGGCACGGGTTATCGTTTTCGCTATCCGCACCAGCTCTCGGGCGGACAGCGCCAACGCATCGCCATTGCACGTGCGCTGATCCTGGAGCCACAAATCCTGCTGCTCGACGAACCCACCTCGGCGCTGGATGCCTCCGTGCAGGCCGAAGTGCTCAACCTGCTGGAGGACCTGCGCCGCAAACGCGGCCTGACCTTCATCATGGTCAGCCACGACCTTGCCGTGGTCACGCACATGTGCGAGCGCCTGATGGTGATGCAGCGCGGCCGTACGGTGGAGATATTGTCTGCCTCGGATCTGGCGGCCAGCCAGGTGAAAGACGATTACACCCGCAACCTGATGCTCGCCTCAACCGGGTTCCGGCGCGAAGCGGCGCCATCGAGCGCCGCATAAGCGCGATACGCGTACGCATTTTCCTCACCCCGTCCAGGCCAGACAGTTGCAAGCACCTTGAAGGAGACACCGATGATCAAATGGGAAGCCCACGCCTGCCTGCCATTGCATCCGCAGGCCGATTTCGGCCCGATCGAACAGTTCCACGCCGCCGGCGTGAACTACGTGTCGATCAACATCGGCATGGACATGAACCCGCTGTCGCAGGTGATGGCCACCATCGCCGGTTTCCGCGCCACCATCGCAGCCAGCCCGCAACGTTATGTGCTGGCCGACAGCGCACAGGACATCCGCGACGCCGCCGCCGCCGGCAAACTGGCCATCGGTTTCGACCTCGAAGGCGCGATGCCGCTGCTCGAACAAGCCGGGATGGTGGCCCTGTACCGCAGCCTGGGCGTGCGCCAGATGCACCTGGCCTACAACCGCAACAACAGCGTGGCTGGCGGTTGCCACGACGAGGAGCAGGGCCTCACACCGTTGGGGCACCGGATCGTGGCCGCCATCAACGCCGCAGGCGTTTTGATGGACTGCTCGCACACCGGGCGCCGCTGCAGCCTGGACATCATGGCCGCATCCACCGCGCCGGTGATCTTCAGCCATTCCAACCCGGTGGCGCTGGTGGAACACGGCCGCAACGTCACCGACGAACAGATCCGCGGCATCGCCGCCACCGGTGGTGTGGTGTGTGTGTCGGGCGTGTCGAAGTTTCTCGGCACCGACACGCCGGACGCCGACGACGTGGCCCGCCACGCCGCCTATGTGGCCGAGCTGGTAGGGGTGCAGCACGCCGGCATCGGGCTGGACATCAGCTTCCCGCAGCCCGATCTGAACGACGACCCGCCGGGTGACTACGACCCGACCTACTGGTGGCCGAAGTCGGCCGGTTACGACCGCAGCGCGATCGCGCGCTCCACCTACCCGCCGATCGGCAGCTGGCAGGTGCTGGGGGATGCCCTGCAGCGTGCCGGCATGAGCGCCGACGAAGCGGCTCTGGTGATGGGCGGCAACATGATGCGGGTGGCGCAGCAGGTGTGGGGCTGATCTGGCCGCTGGCATGCTGGCCCTCCCCGCCATCCGTCTTGCAGCGCCGCAGCACGCGCAGTGCATCGCAGAACTGTCTCGCGACAACATCGAACATGGCCTGGCCTGGAGTTGGACCGCAGCGCGCGTGCTGCACGCCATCCATGAGCCGTCGACGAATGTTGCCGTGGTGGAGAAGCACAACCAGGTGCACGCGTTCGGCATCATGCACTACGGCGACGAGGCGGCCCACCTGGCACTACTGGCCGTCGATCCGGCACATCGCCATCAGCATATGGGCGCGCGGTTGGTGGCCTGGCTCGAGCAGTCCGCGCGTGCTGCAGGTATCCAGCAGATCCGGCTCGAAGCACGGGCCGACAACCTGGCTGCCATCGCCTTCTACCAAAGGCTTGGCTTCGCACAGTCGGGCAGGGTCACCGGTTATTACGAAGGTAGCCTGGATGCCGTGCAGTTCACCAAGCGCCTTGCTTGAGCATGCCAGTCGATTGCGGACAGTGCCTCGACACCGGGACAACCGTCCGAGGTGGCGATGCTGCGCCGCCGGGCGTGTCACTGATCCTGACTGTGGCGCGCAGGCTGATGCGAAAGTAAACAGCCCCCGGAACTTGCGCGCCGGGGGCTGGTGTTCAATGCTGTAAGCCGGTTTACTGCGCCTGCTGGATACCCGCGAGCAACCAGCCGCCAGCACCTTGGCGCGGCTTGACCAGGTGCCAGATCTCGTTGAACGACTCGGCCGGCGCGCCGGCCTCTTCGCGGATCATGCCGGTGAAACGCACGCTGACCACATACCGGTCGACGCCTTCCTCGACGTCAATCACGTTTGCATCGATGTTGACCACATCGGTGTGTTGTTTGGCACCGCCGCGCTGGGCCAGTTCGATTTTCAGTTCGGCAAACATCTCGGGCGTGGTGAATTCACGGATGTCATCCAGGTTGCCGACGTCGCTGGCGGCCTGCAGACGGATGAAATTGACCTTGGCATTGCGCGAAAAACTCGCCACATCGAAGTCAGCCGGAATGCGGCTGGCGGTGTCGGAAGCAAGCTGGGAACCAATCCCGGAACCGATCATCGAGCCACCTGCCGGTGGCAAGGATGTCTTGTAGGCAGGCGCAACCTGCCCTGCCGGAGCAGCGTCAATCGGTGCGTACTGCATGCCGCCCGCCTGGTCCGCCATCGACTGGCGTGCCGCAGCGCGTTTGCGCATGAAGAACCCGATGGCCACCATGATCGCCGCAGCCAGCAGGCCGAACATCACCATGGACGCCAGTTCGTCACCAAAGCCCAGGTGCGAGGCCAGCGCGGCCAGACCGAGGCCTGCTGCGAGGCCGGCCAGCGGGCCCATCCACGAGCGCTTGGGCGCGGCGGCGGCAGCGGCGCCGGCGGCTGCGGGTGGCGTGGCGGCGGCCTGGTTCGGTGCCTTGTCAGGTGTCGACTGGCGCTGCATGCCCAGGGACTTTCCAGAGCCCACGCGCTTGGCGGCGTCCGCATCCATGGGCACGGTCGACAGGCCGAGAGTGAATACCACGGCGAGAAGTGAGAGGAATTTTTTCATGGGTCTCCAATATGGAAAGTCTGGACAATGAATGCTCCACAGCCCGCATACTAGTGAATTGGTGCACGCAAGCAAGTTGGGCCACCTGCTAAGCCTATTGTATGCAGGGTCATGCAGCCTTGGTGACCTGCCAGCGCGCGGTTTGCGTCGCTGGCATTGCCGCCAACTCCCGGCGCACCGCATGGTCGACACAGGTTCGCCAGCGCCTATTGCGCCTGGATCCCCGCCTTCTTCACGAGCGCTGCGTATTGGGCCATCTCAGACCGGAAGCCGGCCTGCGCCGGCCAGGCAGAGCCGTCAAATCAATCGCCGCCGTCCCGCGAACAAGGCCGCCTCCAGTGCTGCCAGGTCCGCATCGCTGGTATAGGGCTGCACCGACACACGCACAAAGGTGCGTCCACCATCGGCATTGTGGTGCTGCGTCACCGGCACCTCGATACGGAATTCATCGAACAGCCTTGCACGCAGCGCCGCGGCGTCCTGGTGCGGCACCGGCAGTGGGGCCATCTGCAGGAAGAATTCGTCGGCGGCAATCGGCGCGATACCGGTGCGCGCGCTCACGCGGTGCATCAGCGCCATCGCCCGCACGTGGCAGTCGGCGCACCGTGTGGCCCAGTCGTGCGCAGCCTGGAAATCGATCGCCGCCGGCACCGCCAGGAAACCGGTCAGGTCGCGCGAGCCCTGCCACTGCATGCGGCGTTCGAACAGGCCCTGGCCGATGAACCCGTCCCAGGCGCTCGGGCCGTCGGGCGCGACGTCGCCCCAACTCGTCACCATCGCAAACAGCTTCGCATGGTGTTCACCACGCGCATGCAGGAAGGCCGTCCCCTTGGGTGCACACATCCACTTGTGGCAATTGCCGGTGTAATAGTCAGCCCCCAGCACCGACAGGTCGAGCGGGAGCTGCCCCGGCGCGTGCGCACCGTCGATCAGGCTGGCGATACCGCGCTCGCGCGCCTGCGCCAGCACCGGCTCGATCGGCAGGCACAGCGCTGTCGGGCTGGTGATGTGACTCATCATGACGAGCCGGGTGCGCGGTGTCATCGCGTCAAGCATCGCCGCCACGAAACCGACGCGGGTCAGCGGCAGGGGCACCACCACCACCACCAGCTGCGCCCCCGACTCCGCGCAGACACGCGCCAGCGTGGCGCGGCAGGCGCCGTATTCCAGGTCGGTGGTCAGGACTTCGTCGCCCGGCTGCAGCTTCAAGGATTTGGCGACGATGTTGACGCCGGTGGTGGCGTTGGACACAAACACCAGATCACCCGCGTCGGCACCCAGGTAGGTGGCCAGGCGCTCGCGGGCGTGGCGCAACAAGGCAGCGGAACGGCGGCCGAGAAACAGCACCGGATTGCGTTCCATCTCGCGTTGCCAGCCCTGCCAGGCTTGGAACACCGGCTTGGGACAGGCCCCATAGGAGCCGTGGTTGAGAAAGACGGTGTCGGGATCGAGCAGGAAGTGTTGTTTCATGGGCCTGGGTTGAAAAGAGAGGATGCCGGCCGGGTCAGGTCCGGCGGAAAACACACTGGCGCGTCGGTAACTTGCCACACCGTGTAGGGCTGCATGCACAGCGCAAACAGTGCGCTGTCCTGCCAGCCGTGCAGCCAGCGCTGCGTGGCCGGCCAGGGCGCGTCGCGCCACCACGCCGCGTCCACGGCAGCGAACTGGCGCACGAACGGAAACACGGCGGCGTCGGCCCAGCACGGACCCTTGCCACCGAGGTAGTCACCGTGCGCCAGTGTCGCCTCCAGTGGCTCGATCAGGCAGGCCACGGCGTCATCGCGGTAGTCGACCTGGTGGCGTTGCGGATGCCGACTGGCGTATTTGTAGCGGTCCAGCGCTTGCTTGAAGTCGCCGTCGTTGGTGTCCACCAACCGCTGGTTGACAGCGTTATCGCCGCGTGTCAGCCAGTGGTCGCGGTCGTTGCGGGCCAGGGCCCAGCGCATGATGTCCAGGCTCTGGGTCCATACGGCGCCAGGTCCGCCGACGAGCACCGGCACGGTCGCGCCAGGGGAGATATCCAGCATGGCCGCCGGTTTGTGTCTCAGGTCTACCTCACGTAGCTGCACCGTTACACCGGCCTGGCACAGGGCCAGCCGCGCCCGGATCGCGTACGGGCAGCGCCGGAACGAATACAGGATCGGCAACGGGTTCACGGCGGAGACGGCACCCTCAACGCGACGCCTGCCGCCGTCTGGTTGTCGGGTGCTGGCGCGACGCCCCGGGCGCCGGCAGATCGCAGGGCACACCGATCGGGTGGGCTGCGCGCAAGGCACTGTGGTGCGTGTCGCATCGGGGGCTGCGCCGGGGGGGTCATCAGCTGTCAACCCGGCCACACAGCAGGCGCGGAACCACGATCGGCGCGTCCCCCAGCGCGATCAGGCCCGCCAGCCGGCTACCGGCCATGGCAGCGCCGGTTTCGTCGGCGGCATGGACGGTCGCAAGCAGGTCCCCGGCCTCCACATGCTGCCCCAGTGCGACGACATCGGTGAACCCCACGCGGTGGTCGATGGCGTCTGCGGCGACACGCCTGCCACCGCCAAGCTCGATCACCAGCAGGCCGATGT
>JANOUM010000369.1:0-4943 GCA_031416855.1 Rhodoferax sp.
GCTGTGTCGGGTCCCGCTCCCAGGCATAGACGATGCCGCTGTGCAGCATCACCAGGGGTCGCTTGCCTGGTGCCTGCGGGGCGGGGCTCGCCGGTGGCAGCGCCGCAAAACTCTCTTCGTCGTAGCCGTTCTCCACAACCATCATGCGTTCGGCAGCGGCCGGGTATCGATGCCGGTAGACATTGGCGGCGCCTGGCGTGGTGAACACACAGTAACGCGCGTGTGCAGCCGCATCGGCTTCGATTTCCCTATATTGTTGGCGCGTTCGCAGGTCCGCCGGGTACTCGTCCTGGGCCATCGGGTCGCGAAAATCCGCAATCCATGGGATGCCGGTCTTGCGATGCAGCACCGAGGCGATGACGTGGGCGGTGGCAATCGGGTAGGTGGACCAGATTACGTCTGGCTTGTACTCCTGGATTAACTTCAGGCCTTCTCGGACCCCGTCGAACTTCCAACTGATCCAGCGGTCTGGTCGGGCCATCCACCCCAGGTACCGGCCGCCAAGCTGCAGGTGGCGCGCAGTGTCCAGGGCGAAGGCCCGGCGCACCACTGTGCCAGCGGGTATGTCAGCCAGCAGATCGTTGCTGGTTTTCTCAAAGGCGCGGGGGTCTGCGCCCAGCACCAGCGGTTGCCACCCCAGTGCGGGCAGGTGTTGCACAAAGCGCAAGGTGCGCTGGATACCGCTACTGCCTGCCAGCGGCGGAAAATGGTAGGCAACCATCAGTACACGTTTCAAGGATTCTCCGGTGACCAAAGTTGCTTTCGTCTCGATGTGCCGCCGACACCCGCCGGCGAACCACCCAACCATAACAGCACCAGTATCAGCATCAGAAGCCGCGGATCATTTATCAAGGTATTGAGCGCGCCAGACACCAGCACTGCGAGCAATGCGGCCAGGATTGGTGTCGCCGATGTTTCACCGCGCCAAACCTTCATGGCGGCAGTGAAAATGGCCATCACCATGGCCAAGCCCCAGACCAGCAACCCAAACCAGCCCAGTTCAAACAGAAGCGTCACGGGCAGGCTGTGGATATGCCAAGGCGGGTCGCGGTCAGCACTAAAGAACCAATGATCCAGCCCCCGCGCGAAATCGCCGTTAGACAACATGGGGCTGCCAGGCGCAATGTCGAGCGTCACGTTATCGACATCAATCGAACCGGGTCCGCCACGATTGAACAACGTTAGTTTGACCGGTCGCACCTGGTACCAGGCGTGTGCAGGCCAGTCCTGCGTCGACATGGTGACGGATAGCTTGCGCCAGCCAGGCGCGGCGGCGACATCCATCGCCTCCATGTGGCAGCTGCGGGAGGTGAGCATCCACTTTTCGCACAATGCCACGCCAAGCTTGGCCGAAGCAGTGGAGCGAACGTCCAGCGAGAGCGTGTACCGCTGGCCGGTTGTTGCCGGGACGAATTGTTCGATGTAGACGGGTGAACCCGTTCCCAGGCGCAGGAAGGTCCCTTCCTGGTCATTGACCAGGCTGTACGAAGCCGCATGCACAGGCTCGGCGCTGCGCCAATAATGCGTGGCAGGGAAACGACCTAGACCGACACCAAATAGTGTGGTCGCCCAGTCGTCGTCACGCATCTGCAATGCGTCGCGCCAGTGCGCAACGCGAATCGCCTGGTCCGCGGCCGTCCGCGCCAGGCGCTGCATCGCAAATGAACCCTGCAATACCGGCCAGACCGCCACGGCCATAAGTGCTGCGAACACCAGTGCAGCAAGGCGCTGCGGGCGCAACCGGCCGCCTGCGCCATCCCCTGGCCGCACCAGCACGGCGCCGAAGCTCACCAGCATCACGGCCAGCATGACCGCATAACCATTGCGGGAGTAGGTGACCATCAAGGCATAGGTGGCGCCAACCAGCAGCACTGCCCCCAGTGCACGCAACACCAGGCTTCGTGTGTCAATAAGCAACCAAAGTAGAAAGGCCGTAGCCATGCCCAGATAACACTCGATGATTGCGCCACCGGTGTGCATTGCAGAAAACGGGCCGGTGACCCGGTAGTCGGAGTCAAAATCGAACAGATCCACAAAGGCGAGCCGCTCCCAGATGACGACCAGCACGGTCAATAACAACCCCGTACCCATACCCCAGGCAAAAACACGCAACTTGTCGACGACCGGCTGGGCTAGCCGCAGGTAAAGCGCGATGAACGCCAATGCCCAGATGCCAGCTTTGCCAATGCGCAAAGCGTTGAAGGCGCTGTAATAGTTGTTGAAGCTATTGAGGTCGGGCAGTTGCCAGGGCGACGCGACGCGCAGCGTGCTGATGACCAGGCTGACGCCAAGCAGCAGCATTGCCACTGATTGAGCCGATGTCAGACCGTTTACTGAAATGCGGCGCTGTGCCGTGCTGCGGTGCCAACCAATCGACAAAACCACCAACAACAACAAGTCAAACTCATTCCAGAAGAATCTACCGGTCCACGGCGCCAGATCGAACACGGGCAATGCAGCTGGCACCATGAACAGGGCGAAGATGGGCCAACGCCAAGCCAGCACTGCACATACAGCCAACACGGCCACGATCGGCCAAGCGAGCGTTGGCATCAACCAGGCGGACAAGATGGCAACGAGCATGGCCGCGCCGACCCAGACCCAGTCCGGCCCGCCCCGCCGGGTCTCGCCTTGATCAGGCGTTGTACTGACTGTCGCGCTGGTGCTATGGGCTGTAGCAAGCGGCATAGTGACGAGCTGCAGCAGCCTCACGGCGAGCCAGCAAGCGGCAACCGCGATCAGCGGATTGCTAGGGTCCGGGCGCAGCCCTTGCATGAACAGCTTGCTTGCTTCGACGCAAAGTGCCAGCAACGCCGCCACCCCATAGATGGCACCCGGCTTCCACTTCCTCGCCCAACCAATCATGGCCACCGGAAGGTACATCATTGCCACACTGCCCAGACTGAACATGGCTTGGGCCTCCGTGGTGTAGTAGTGGTAGTAAAACGGCATCAAGCGCAGCGTGTGCCATCCCGAGGCCACAGCCTCAAGGCCGTGCCACCGGTGGGTCCACCATCCGTTCACCAACAGCAGCAGCACCAGGTAAACCAGCGCCAACGCGCCCGATGACCGGCCAAGACTGTGCCGGGCAGAGTCCAGGCCTCGACCAGCCCACCATTGCCAGCCCCACACTCCAAGTGCCAAGCCCAGCCCGCGCGTCATGATCGAAACACCCTGCGAAATACCTGAGGCAATAGCCAACTGGGCCAGTTCGACACCCAGCCCGATGACACAGCCCCAAACCAGGGCCACACCCAGGCTACGTGGTCTGGCGGGACGCAGGGCTACGAAAAGCGCGCCAAGCGGCACCGCAAGCAGCACCTCCACGCCCAGCAACACGCCGACCAACCAACCGCGATCCATCGAACTGCCGGCCAACAACCAGCCCCAGGCATTGGAATCGATCTTGGCTTGCCATTCGGACACCGACAACAACAGGTCGAACGGAAACAGCGCAAGAAGCAGATAGGCGGCAGCATAGGCCTCCAGCAGTCGCAGCAGCAAACGAGCCCCACCCAGCCCCCAAACGGAACGCAGGCGAGTTGCCCAGGCATCGAGCGGCGGCGCGAGCAATACGCCAATTAGTGTGCCGATGCTTTCGGCCATCAAATCGTTTTGGGAAACGGTGCGCGGCGGGAAGAATTGCTGCGCAAACTCTATGGCGCAAGCCAGCGCCACGCCAAAAGCCAATGCCAGCACCGCCGCCAACGTTCGAGTGCTCCTACCGCAGATCGCAGTCAGCAGCCTGGCCGTCAACAGGCCGATCGGGAAATACAAAACGCCGTTTGCTACCCAGTCGGCCCGGCTATCGACGGCCAACCGCAAAAAGGGCATGTGGCGGAAACCGGCGATGGCGCGATCGAGCGCCATTGGTTGAAAATCGAATGGCAGCAGGCTGCCATAAATGACGAAGAAAACCCAACCGAACCAGAGCAATATGTTCAGGCGCAAGGTCATCCTGGACAGCCGGCAACAACAGCGCTAAGGGAAATGGAAATTGCCGATATACCGTTGTCATGCCGGACTTGATCCGGCATCCATGCAGCCCTGGTGCACTGGATTGCGGATCAAGTCCGCAATGACAAGTGGCGAGCCAACGGGTACTTTTGGAATTTCTGTTTCCCTAATTAAAAAAGACTAGATGCAGTCTTGCCGATTGACTGATCTGCGGCCAACCCGACGGCCAGCGCAACAACCATAACGGCTTCGCACCGAGGCGCCCTCGCGGCAACGGTTGCGATGCGGCGAAATGATCAACAGCCCACCAAACCCAGGCGCAGCGTTGCGGCAGTGGCAGTCCCCGAGCCCATCGGGCAGAAACCGACAGCCTGCCCATGCGCTGCACTATTCGCTGTGCTACACACGCCGTACACGTACGACGTGCTTCCGTAGGTGTAGGTCACCTGCGGGCCCGCGGCGACACTTGCGATGGCCCACGTACCGACCTGGCTGGTCGGGTCTACCGTACTGGATGGGCCTAGCTTGTAATCGCGCAACACGCCTCCACTGTCATGTTGCTCCTGCGCCTGCCATGAGGAGCTGCTACCTACACAGACGGTATTGCCAGTCAAAATATCTCTCATCTTGTTAAAGTTGAGCGGACTGCCTGTACCTGCTGGGCAGGAACAAGTTTGCGCATATGCGCCACCCACCAAACCCAGTGACAAAATTACAGCGGTCATTACTTGCTTGCCCATCATTCCACCTCCTTCTATTGACAACAGATGCAACATGGTAACGCAGATGTCTACGATTCACCAACAAGTGCCGATCACCGAGGGCGCGCATTTGGCCTCACGCCACAGCAACCTCGAGAATGGTGAAAATTGCCGTATGGTCATTGCGCCAAACCTGATGCATCGGCGACATTTCATCCTGTCCAGTGGGCAGTTGGGCGCCGGCCTATTGGTCGGATCAGCTTACACCCTTGCAGTGGCCCAGAG
>JANOUM010000370.1:0-1507 GCA_031416855.1 Rhodoferax sp.
GCGCAGGCCGCAATGCCCATGAACAGCAGCCAGTTCCCGCTCATGACGCCATGATGAGTCGAGTGCTTGAGCAGGATCTGCGCAAATGCCGTGGCGAAGATGCCGATTGCAACGAGCCAGGGTGGTGAGATCGTGATCATCTGGGGACGTCGGGTTGTGGTGGGCGCATGCGTGAGGCGCCGGTAGCGATGGGCATCGAATTGAATTCCCCGCAACCAGCGGCCAAGGGGATTACACGGTCGCTCAGGGATACTCGCCGTTCCGGGGAACTTCCCCGCCCGCCTGTGCTCATCCGCCGAGGTCGCCAGGATGATAGGGGACGCCGGCGGGCGAGAGCGGGGTGCGGGGTGCGGGGTGCGCGATTTCCTGCACAAGACCGCAGTCGAGGTCATTGGTGCACCCAGTAAGTCACGCTGCTGGGCTGTCGACCTCATCGGCGCGGCATCGTGCGCCATGACTCGCTGGTGGCGCAAGAGTGTGTTTGCTAGGATGGATAAAGCTTCATGAACGCCGGTGACGGTGGACGCCGAAGTCGTGAAGCCCGCAACTGTGTGGAGTGGCCGACATGCCGATCTCGAAAACCGTGCCGTTGAAAATCTGGCGAGCCCTTGGGGCGCTGGCGCTCACTTTGGGCTTTGCGGCAGCGGCGAATGCCCAGGCCTATTCCTTCGACAGGTTCCTGAGCGGCGGTGGCGGCGGACAGGATCCGCAAAAGAAGCAGTTGGCGGTGGGGATGGGGTCGCACATCTGCGTCAACGTCGGCCTAGGGACTCAAGCCAACACGGTTCGGTTCATCATCGTGTCCAAGATCCCGCAGCCCAGGGCACGCATCAATACGGTGGCCTTCGACGTGGGTCGGCATGCGGGGTTGTTCAGCAGCATCGCCGTGACGATGGCCTCCCCCGGCGTCAAGGGCAATGTCGCTCCTCCGCAGGTCCATCCGTTTCTTCGCGGTATGACACCGGAGTTCTGGGTCGACGTGCTGCATAAAGGCCACATGAAACCTGATGGGCTGAGCCCTGGCCGGCTGATCGCCATTTCGGCCACGCTGGGTGCCGGCAAGACCATCACCGATGTCTTGAGTGCGCTCAACGAGGGCCTCAACCCGACGACGGGAGCCAACGGGCTGCGCGTCGGCGTGATCGTTCTGTACCTGCTGGGCGGTCCGCCGCCGGGTGTGGCAACCATCCAGGACGATGGTGGATTTGTGACCGCGGCGTCTACGCCCGCCTGTTAGGGCAATGCTGAACAAGTCCTCGCGAGTGTGGGCGCCCTGGTTTGGGATGAGCTGCAAGGCGCAAACCACAGCCATAGCCCCGCTATGGCGAGGATTTGCAACGCCGCAGACCGCCCAGAACAGGGATGACCGCGCCGCGAGGGACTTGTTCAGCGTTGCCTTAGTCGGTGTGAATGGTTGCCACGCGGGCGCTCCAGTTGGTCGACGGCGTGAGGTGTCGACTGAGAGACTGAGAGTTTTTCGATCATGCCCGCTCATCACGCCAATAGG
>JANOUM010000371.1:0-4812 GCA_031416855.1 Rhodoferax sp.
AAACGTGGTGTAACGGCTCGCGCCCGCCACAAGAAAGTTCTCGCACTCGCCAAGGGTTTCCGCGGCCGCCGCGGCAATGTCTTTCGCATCGCCAAAGAAGCGGTGATGAAGGCCGGGCAATACGCCTACCGTGATCGCCGCACCAAGAAGCGTGTGTTCCGCCAGTTGTGGATTGCGCGTATCAACGCCGCAGCCCGTCAGTGCGGCCTCACCTATAGCCAGTTCGCCAATGGCCTGAAGAAAGCCGGTATTGAGATCGACCGCAAGGTCCTGTCCGATATCGCCGTGCATGACATGCCGGCGTTTGCCGGGATCGTGGAGCAAGTCAAGGCCAAGCTGGCAGCTTGAGTTCACGGCGGAGTGCCATCCGTGTGATGGCTCCCGCACCCACGACACAAGGGCTAGGGCTTGAAAGGGCGCTAGCCCTTTTTTTGCCGAGGGACTGCGTGACCACCACCGACAAGAGAACTTATGAACGAGTTGAATGCCATCGTTGACAACGCCCGAACTGACTTCGGGCAGGCGGCGTCGCCCGCCGACCTGGAAAATGCCAAGGCGATGTACCTGGGCAAGGCCGGGCGCATCACCGAATTGATGAAAGGCTTGTCGGCGCTGGCTGTCGATGAAAAGAAGGCCCGTGGTGCCGCCATCAACCAGGCCAAGCAGGCGATCGAGGCGGCACTGGTCGCACGGCGTGAAGCGCTAGCCGACGCCGAGTTGCAGGCGCAGTTGCATGCCGAGTCGCTTGATGTCAGCCTTCCGGGCCGACGCCGGTTGGCCGGCGGTCTGCACCCGGTGTCCCTGAGCAGCGAGCGCATCGAGGCGATCTTCGGTTCGATGGGTTTCGAGGTTGCCCAAGGTCCGGAGATCGAAGCCGACTGGTTCAATTTCACGGCATTGAACACGCCCGAAGACCATCCGGCACGCTCCATGCACGACACCTTCTACATCGAGGGTGGTACGGTAAATGCCCCCAATCTGCTGCGTACCCACACCAGCCCGGTACAGATCCGTCACGCGGTGCAGCACGTCAAGAAATACCGCCACCTGATCGACGCGGGCCAGGCAATGCCCGAGATCCGCGTGGTTGTACCCGGGCGCTGTTACCGGGTCGACAGCGATGCCACGCATTCCCCGATGTTTCACCAGGTCGAAGGGCTCTGGGTGGGGGAGAACATCAGCTTCAAGGACCTCAAGGTCATCTACCTCGACTTCATCCAGTCGTTTTTCGAGACCAAGGATCTGGAAATCCGCTTTCGCCCGAGCTTTTTCCCGTTCACCGAGCCGAGCGCCGAGATCGACATCATGTTCAGTGCCGGGCCGCTGCAGGGGCGCTGGCTCGAGGTATCCGGATCTGGCCAGGTCCATCCCAACGTGATTCGCAACATGGGCCTGGACCCGGAGCGGTACATCGGATTTGCCTTTGGCTCCGGCATCGACCGCCTGACCATGCTGCGGTATGGGGTCGACGACCTGCGCCTGTTTTTCGATGGCGACATGCGTTTCCTGTCGCAGTTCCAGTAGCCCACCACGATCACCATGCAAATCCCTGAATCCTGGTTGCGCGAGTTCTGCAACCCATCACTTTCGAGCCGGCAACTTGCCGACACATTGACCATGGCCGGGCTCGAGGTGGAGGAACTCAAACCGGTCGCGCCGCCGTTCACCAATATTGTGGTCGGCGAAATCATGCAGACGATGCAGCACCCGAATGCCGACCGGTTGCGGGTCTGCAAAGTCGACGTCGGCCAAGGTGAACTGCTCGACATCGTGTGTGGTGCGCCGAACGCGCGGGTCGGAATCCGGGTTCCCTGCGCACTTGTCGGAGCGGAATTGCCACCGGGTCCCGATGGCAAGCCGTTGCTGATCAAGGTCGGCATGCTGCGCGGTGTGCAAAGCCAGGGCATGTTGTGTTCGGCACGTGAACTGCAGCTGTCGGACGACCATGGCGGCCTGCTGGAACTGCGGGCTGATGCGCCGCTGGGTCAGGATGTCCGCCAGACCTTGCAGCTGGACGACAGCCTGATGACCGTCAAGTTGACGCCCAACCTGGCCCATTGCCTGAGTGTCTATGGCGTGGCCCGTGAAGTCGCCGCGCTCACCGGTTCACCCTTGTGCAGCCCGCCGTTCCCGCCCGTGGCCGTGACCACTTCGCAAACGCTGCCGGTCAAGGTGAGTGCCACTGACCTGTGCGGCAGGTTCACTGGTCGTGTCGTGCGCAACCTCAACCCCCGTGCGTCAACACCCCAGTGGATGGTTGACCGCCTCGCGCGCTGCGGCCAGCGCAGCGTGACCGCGTTGGTCGACATCTCCAACTACGTGATGTTCGAGTACGGGCGTCCTTCCCACATCTTCGACCTGGACAAGATTCACGGCGGCCTGGACGTCCGGTGGGGAAAAGCCGGTGAGCAACTCCAGCTGCTCAACGGCACCATCGTGGCGGTCGACGACAAGGTTGGCGTGATCGCCGACGACCGGCAGGTCGAGTCGTTGGCCGGCATCATGGGTGGGCTCGCCACTGCCGTGTCGGACGATACCGGCAGTGTGTATGTCGAGGCGGCATTCTGGTGGCCCAAGGCGGTTGCCGGACGCTCGCGTCGTTATAACTTCGCGACCGATGCCGGGCACCGGTTCGAGCGCGGCGTGGACCCTAGCCAGACCGTGGAGCATATCGAGCGCATCACCCAGTTGATACTCGATATCTGCGGCACGCCTGATACCGAGTGCGGACCAATCGACGACCAGCAAGTCAACCTGCCAGTGGCCCGCCCAGTGCACCTGCGGGTGGCACGGGCGTCCAAGGTGATCGGCATGCCGCTCTCCCTGGCCCAATGCATGGACGCGCTTTCTCGGCTGGGCTTGACGGTTGTGCAGGCACCCGCATCCGGTACGCCGGGTGACCAGGGCAGCTTGACCGTCACTCCGCCGCTGTACCGGTTCGACTTGCAGATCGAGGAAGACCTGATCGAGGAGGTTGCCCGCGTGATCGGCTACAACAACCTCCCGGTCAGCCCACCGCTGGCGCCCATCACGGCACGCATCCGGCCGGAGTCACAGCGCGGTGCCGTCGAGGTGCGGCGCAGTCTGGCAGCATTGGGCTACCAGGAGACGATCAACTTCAGTTTTGTCGATGAGCGCTGGGAGCATGAACTCGCGGGCAACCCGTCACCGGTCCGATTGCACAACCCGATTGCAAGCCAGATGAGCGTGATGCGTTCGTCGCTGCTGGGTTCGCTGCTACAAGTGCTGAAATTCAACCTGGATCGCAAGGCGGCGCGAGTTCGCGCGTTCGAGATCGGCCGCGTTTTCCTGCGGGATGGGTCCGTCAGCAACACGGACACCACGGTGCAGGGTTTTCACCAGCCCATGCGGGTTGCCGGTATGGCTGTCGGTGCCATCGACGGCCCGCACTGGACTGGCAAGGACCGGGCCGTCGACTTTTTCGACGCCAGTGGCGACGTGGAGGCATTGCTGGCGCCGGTGAAGCCGGTGTTCGAATCGGCCCAACACCCTGCGATGCACCCTGGACGGTGCGCGCGCGTGCTGGTGGATGGCCTGGAGATTGGTTTCGTCGGTGAACTGCACCCCAAGTGGCGTCAGGCCTACGATCTGGCCAGTGCACCAGTAATGTTTGAACTGGCGCTTGATGCCGTGCTCCAGCGCCTGGTTCCGACGTTTCGTCAGGTTCCCAAGCACCAACCGGTGCAGCGGGATATTGCCGTGATGGTCGCGGAAAAGATCTCCCATTCAGACCTCATGGCCGCCATCTGGTCTGCGCCGACTGATGGGCGCTTGCGCGATGCGACCTTATTCGACGTATACCGACCCAGGGCGCCAGTCGAAGGCGCCGGCGCTGTTGTTAGCGCGCATCCTGGCGAAAAAAGCCTGGCTGTGCGCTTGACGCTCCATAGCGACGACGCTACGCTGACCGAGCAGCAAATCGATCACACGGTCCAGGCCGTGGTGGAGCAGCTGTCGGCAACGATCGGTGCCCGCCTGCGGGCCTGACGGCGCGCTGCCAGAGCAACAAGAGCGACAGATGAGGGGAAGCATGGAATTCGCGATCGAAAGCCTGGAAACGCCGGCACTGACCAAGGCGCAACTGGCGGAACTGCTGTTTGAAAAGATCGGGCTGAACAAGCGTGAGTCCAAAGACATGATCGACGCTTTTTTCGATCTGATTTCTGCCAGCCTGGTGGACGGTGCCGACGTCAAAATTTCCGGTTTCGGCAACTTCCAGATCCGGACCAAGGCCCCGCGACCCGGCCGCAATCCCCGTACCGGCGAGGCGATTCCAATCCAGGCACGACGGGTGGTCACGTTCCATGCCAGCCACAAACTGAAGGACCAAATTCAGGTCGATGGCCGCACTGCGACCGCCACCTGATGCTTGTTGCTGTCGTTTGGGCACAAGTTTGTCAGACAGGCTTTGCAACTTGGAACATCTTAGAGTAACCTCAAAGCTTTCTCGGCTACCCCTTTGATTTCAATGGAGAAACCCCTCCCGCTCATTCCCGCCAAGCGTTATTTCACCATCGGTGAGGTGGGCGATCTATGTGGTGTCAAGCCGCACGTGCTGCGTTACTGGGAGCAGGAATTCACACAACTGCGGCCCATGAAGCGACGCGGGAATCGCCGCTATTACCAGCACCATGAGGTGCTCATGATCCGGCGCATACGCGATCTGCTGTACGACCAGGGATTCACGATCAGCGGCGCCCGCAACAAGATGCAGGAATTGCTTCAGAACGAACGCGACAAGCGCAAGAACGGGGAAGTCCTGCTCGAGGGTGTCGAGGTCATAGAAACCAC
>JANOUM010000372.1:0-8341 GCA_031416855.1 Rhodoferax sp.
CCGATGTGCGGCTGGTGGTGATTGGTGGCCCGGGCCGCCCGCGGGTGCAAAAAGGCACAGCGGCCAACTGCCCCTGAACCCTGCGCCGCGCCGGCCTTGGGGGCTTGCGCAACCCACTCGTTGGCCGACTGCCCCCGTGCGGGCCATGCGGGCCAAGTGGGCTGTGGCTGTCAACGCCTTACTTCATCCACCAGGGTCTTGAACTCGTCGATGTCCTCGAAGCTGCGGTACACGCTGGCAAACCGCACGTAGGCCACCTTGTCGAGTTTCTTCAATTCGCGCATCACGAGTTCGCCGATGCGGTTGGATTGCACCTCGCGCAGGCCGAGGTTGAGCAGTTTTTCCTCGATCCGTTCAATGGCGCTGTCAACCTGCTCGGTGCTGACCGGGCGCTTGCGCAAGGCCAGGTTCATGGACGCGAGCAGCTTGGCGCGCTCGAACTCGATGCGCCGGCCGTCCTTCTTGACGATCGCCGGGAAATTGACGTCCGGGCGCTCGTAGGTCGTGAAGCGTTTGTCGCAAGCACCGCACTGGCGCCTGCGGCGGATGAAGTCGCCGTCTTCAGACACCCGGGTCTCGACGACCTGGGTTTCGGAGTGGCTGCAGAAGGGGCATTTCATGCGTTTGCACCCATCGGCGCACCGGGCGCCTGGGTGGTCATCATCGGTACACCGGGAAGCGGCTGGTCAGGCTGTGCACCTTGGCCCGCACTGCGTCGATATTGGCCGCGTCGCGCGGATTGTCAAGCACATCGGCGATCAGGTTGGCGGTCAACCGGGCTTCGTCATCGCTGAAACCGCGGGTGGTCAAGGCCGGTGTGCCGATACGCACGCCGCTTGTCACCATGGGCTTTTCGGGGTCGTTCGGGATCGCGTTTTTGTTGATCGTCATGTGGGCACTGCCCAGCACCGCTTCGGCTTCCTTGCCGGTGATGCCCTTGGAGCGCAGGTCGACCAGCATCAGATGGCTCTGGGTGCCGCCACTGACGATGCGCAGGCCGCGTTGCGTCAGTGTTTGCGCGACCACCCGGGCGTTTTGCATCACCTGCGCCTGGTAGGTCTTGAACCCGGGCGACAACGCCTCCTTGAACGCCACCGCCTTGGCCGCGATCACGTGCATCAGCGGCCCCCCCTGCAGGCCGGGGAAGATGGCGCTGTTGATGGCCTTCTCGTGTTCCGATTTCATCAGGATGATGCCGCCGCGCGGGCCGCGCAGGCTCTTGTGGGTGGTGGACGTCACCACGTCGGCGTGCGGCACCGGGTTGGGGTACAGGCCGGCGGCTATCAAGCCGGCGTAGTGGGCCATGTCGACCATGAAGATCGCACCCACGTCTTTCGCCACCCTGGCGAAACGTGCGAAGTCGATCGCCAGGGAGTAGGCCGACGCGCCGGCGATGATCAGTTTGGGCCGGGTTTCATGGGCCTTGCGCTCCATGGCGTCGTAATCGATCTCCTCGCGCGCGTTCAAGCCGTAACTCACGACCTTGAACCACTTGCCGCTCAGGTTGAGCGCCATGCCGTGCGTGAGGTGGCCGCCCTCGGCCAGACTCATGCCCATGATGGTGTCGCCGGGGTTCAGGAACGCCAGGAAGACGGCCTCATTGGCCGATGCACCGCAATGCGGCTGCACATTCGCAGCCTGGGCGCCAAACAGCTGTTTGACACGGTCGATCGCCAGTTGTTCGGCCACGACAACATGTTCGCAACCGCCGTAATAGCGCCGCCCGGGGTAACCCTCGGCATACTTGTTGGTGAGTTGCGAACCCTGAGCCGCCATGACGGCGGGCGAGGCGTAGTTCTCGCTGGCAATCAGTTCGATGTGGTGCTCCTGGCGCGCGTTTTCCGCCTGGATCGCAGCCCACAATTCGGGGTCGGTCTGTTCTACAAGAATCGAGCGGTTGTACATGGCGGTGTGTCGATGGGAGGAATGTCTGGATGCGATGCGCCAGGCTGGCGGGCGGCGCGCCGACCGGTCAGGACTTGAACAGTGCGGCGACTTTTTCCACCGCCAGCGGTGTCGCATCGTCAGAAACCAGCGCTGGCGCCTGTGACTGCGGCGTGATCGGTATGCGTTTACCTGCAGCGACAGACTGGATGCGTGCGTGTTCTGCCAGCACCTTGCCCGCATAACCGCCGTCGCCTTCCAGGTTGGCTGCGCCCACGTAATAACGCAAGCCACCCTCCAGCGAGCCGGCACGGGCGATGCACTCCTGGAGCACTTTCACACCCACACGCAGATTGGCCATCGGATCGAATGCCGCGAGGTGGCCGCCAAAATTCTCGTACTTGTCGCCGTGGATCTTGGTCATCACCTGCATCAGTCCCTGGGCGCCCATGGCGCTTTGCGCAAACGGGTTGAAGCCGGATTCGATCGCCATGATGGCGAGGATCAAGGTCGGGTCGAGCTTGGTACGGCTGCCGATGTCGTAGGCTTCCGCGACCAGCGCGCTCAGCGGCTCCGGCGCGACACGGTATTTCTTGCTCAGCCAATAGGCCACCGTGGCTTGTTGCTTGGGCAGCTCGCGGGGGTCTGCAGCCGTCGCACGATCGGCGAGTTCAGGTGGGGCCTCCTGGATCCCGAGTGCAACCTGGCGCGATTGCAACCAGTCCATCAGGCGCGCCTCCCCGAGTTCCCGCATCTCGGGTCGCACTGTCAAGGTGAGGGCGACGAAGACGACCACCAGGCCGAGCATCGCAAATCCATTGTGGGTGATTTCAAAAAGGCCGTTGGCGATATCCGATGCGAAGGTTTTCAGACCGTTCGATAGGGTGCTTGACGCTGACATAACTCTTCCTTCTTTCACGAGGTATGTCCCCTGTGCACTGTGGGAAGTGTTCGGGGGGCAAACGCATCGTTTGGGTTGGTACGCCTTCAGCACCCCGAGCGGCTTGCAGGGGTTCTTCGGGACGCCGAATTTGCCGGGGTCGGCAGCGATTCGGGATAACCCTAGGTCCCAGGGTTGGCGGATTCTAGGCGGCGTCTTATATCAAGTCAACCATATCATTTCTATTTGTTATTCTACGAATTGATGGTGGAGAAAATTCGCCAACCTGCAGGGAAATTTTGCGGAACCCTTCGATCCGCCTTGTGTTTCGCCGCCGTCGGGCCTAGACTGGAGATGCTTGAGCGATCAGGCACATGTCGGCGTCTTCACGTTGCAGCCCTTGGGCAGCGTTCGCGGGGGGATCCTGATGCAACTGGGTGGCAATCTGTTGCTGCCTTCGCCGCGGGGACTAGATTCTCCCCGTATGCGAGCCAAGACGGCATGGACCTGATGTCAGCCGTCAAGCCCGACGGGCCGGCTTTTTGCCAGTTCGCCGGGCTTTCTTTTTGGTCCGCCGCGGGATTACTTAGAGAAACCAACAAGAAATTGCGTGGTTAGAACACCCAACAAAGCAAGTGCTTGTCGGCATTGACATTTTTTGTGAATCGTCATCGATTTCAGCTCGAAATCCTGGCACCGATGATTTATGAGCGAATTCGCGCTCAGCATGCTTGAATTTGAGCTTGCACCGGGAAATCTTCGCAAATATTATGGTGCTGTCCGACTACTGCCTGGGCAGGGCCCATGCCGTCACACAGACAGAACATCGTGGCCCTCATGCGGCGGCCGGTCAGTTCCGGTCGAAATTATTCGGCCATCGCAATCACGCTCTGCGCAACGGCTTTGCTTCTGTAAATATGAGTCGACGGCGAAATGCTAAGGGGCTCTCAGCAACCATCATCGCGTTTAGCGACTTCAGTCCGTGATTGTCAAACCACGCTCTGGACAAAAACCGTTCGCGTCTTTCTGTCCAATCAGGAATTGGGATGTTCGCGCCGCGACACAGATGCTCAGCGGTGGCACCAATATATGCGTCCTGCCAATTGCTGAAGCCAGGGTTGCTCTTACTCAAAAAGCCCGGATCGACACGCAAAGATCTCGATAAACCTGACGGTTCCATTTTTTTTGCCTCGTCGATGAACTCGGCAAGAGCTTCACCGAATGCAGACTGCCCAGCGTTCACCAAGTTCACCACTTCCCACAGGGATTTTGGTCTTTGACCAACTTTCAGTTTACTGTGTGTCATTTTGGCCCCTTACGCGCTGCGGAATCTCTTTTGTTCTTCTCGAATGCGGCCAGGGCATCGGGAAAGCCCGCGCGACCAACCTGGGGTGGGACATCAACATTCAAATTTTCAAAAATCTCTTCCAACACAAGCCCCGTCTTGGGTGGAATTGGTCGGTCGGTATAAAAACTTTGCACTATATCCATGGCATCCTGAGCGTTCCGAATGCCACAAACAAGCGCCAGTTTTTGGACGTCTTCAACATCATTGGAGCTTGCACCGATTCGGATGTCAATGCACTTCATTGCAAAAAAATACTCCGGTGCCGGGACAAGAATTCTCAGACCTGGGTTGGCTTCCGAGGGAAAAGAACCAAACTTGATCATGTTTCCAGCTTCGTTTGGACTCACATAGCCCTTGACTGCATCATTGAGCCAATCAGGTGGAAGATCCATTTCCAATGCCACTCTTTCCACAGCCTTTCGTACGAATTCTTTATCCTTTTCGAACACCGCGTCAACATCTCTTGTTGTGGCTCGAAGGTCATATGCGATGGCCAACGCGCTGCCACCATAGACGGCCAATTCGACAATATGGCCTTCTTCGATGGCAAGTTCGCCCAAGCGCGTGAAGGCGGCCTCCAGTTCCTTTATGCCCAGCATCATCATGCTTCCTCAAAGTGTCATTCACACATAAGATTACCAGCTCTCGACGGCTTATGAAGCAAAAAATTAGGCAAATAAATCCTTTTAAATCAACGATTTAGGGTTGGATCCGAACGGCACCGATTCGCAACCCACCCACAGCTGGCTGAACCTATTCCCGGCGACAGTGAAGGTCCAGGACTTCCCGGTAGGTCATGAACCCGCCATTTTCTTGAGTGCCAGCAACGCACCATGGCGCAGCTCACCATGCTTCAGAGGACCCTCCCGGACACGCGTCCGGACCGTTTTGACGGCCTGGGGTCAAAGTCCACACCAAAGAGCGGCATGAGCCCCTCTATGCGGGCCATGATCTCCTTTGCCTGATCGGGCTCGATGAGGGCGTCCCGGCTGTCTTTGGCCTTGTCCAGGTCTCCCTGAAGCCGCCCGTAGATCCTGATGACGCCGTTCGCTATGCGCCCTTCGTGGTGTCACCTTGGGTTTGATCGCCATAGAACCCTGAGAAAGTGCCATTTTGGCCGATCGAATCGGCCCGCCGGCACCATTTTTCTGCCGATTATTGGGCTCAACCAAGCCTTGTTGGTTTGTCTAATGACTGTTTGTTGGCTGCCGCCCCCCGGCTCAGCCTGGGCGCGATCATCTTCAAAGTCATCATGAACCTGGTGCCGACATCACCAGGCCGCGCAATCTGACCGGTGTGGCACAGGAACTTCCGGTGGCCGACATGGAGGCGCTGCTGCTGGCCAACATCCCGGTTGGCGAGGACGCCATGCGCGAGTGTGGCCTTGCAGCGCGGCGTGGCGGTGAGAGACTCAAGCCAGCCGCGAATGCCCCGAACTGGTCGCCACGGGCCGAGTTGACGCTGGAGAATTGACCGTTGCCTGGCCTGGCGGGGCGCAATTTGTTGCCCCGCGGGTCGCCGGGCAATGATTAGCGACGAAAATATGCGGCTTACGGAACCAACCCGCCAGTCCACTGGCCGCCTGTGACGATGACCGCCCCTACCAAGAACACCGATATCCAACAGCTCGACGCACTCACTGGCGGCGCCTTTACCGCGCCGACATCCGGCGAGCGCGCAACGCGGATCCGTGCATGGTTGTCCGGCGAGCCGGCCCAAGAGCAGCTGCAGGAGGTCTTTCGCGAACTTGCGGCACGCGACAAGGGCGCCGCGCGGCCGGTACGTGAGCGGCTGGATGACATCCGGCGCGCCAAGGGACAGGCGCTGGTGGCGGCGGAATGGGCCGCGAAGGCGCAGGCCTTGCTGTCGGTTCCCAAGCTCAACATCGCCGATGCGATGGCTTGGCAACGTGATGCGGCAAAGGCCGGCGCACCCCTGAGCAAGGAGCCGCTGCTGGGCTTGAAGAGCCAGCTGGCCGAACGTGTCCGGGTCATCGAGGACCTGCAGCACAGGGTGCAGGTGCAGCGCGAGGCGGCGGTCCTGCTGGCGCAGCGCATCGAGGTGCTGTCGACCAAGCCCTGGGCGGCGGCCCAGGCGGTCTGGGACGGTTTGCGCACCGACGTGGCGCACTGGCAGGAGCAGGCCGCAGAATTGCTTGCCGACACCAGCTGGCCGAGCGTGGACCTGAAGTTCCCGCCGCTGCTCGAAGCCTCACGCGGCCAGTTGCTGGCCGTCTGGGAGGCGTTCCAGAGCGCACTGGCCCAGGCGGTTGCCGCATCGGGCGATCCCGCTGCACCGCTGCCCCCGGTGCCAGTATGGGCCGGCGAGTTGCGCGCCGCGCGTGGCGTGCCGGCCGAAGCGGCGCCCCGGGTGCAAAAGCCCCGCATCGATCCGGAAACCCGCCAGCAGGCGACAGCACGGGTGCAGGAGGCGCTGACCCGGCTCGAGGCCGAAATCGGTGAAGGCCACGGCAAGGCCAGCGCCGGTGCCGCGGCGGCCTTGCGCATGGCGCTCAAGGAGTTCGGCAAGGCGATTGGTGACGGCCTGGAGAACAAGGCCCACGCCGCGTTGGCCGCGGCGGGTGAACTCGAAGGCTGGCAGCGCTGGCGTGCCGACCAGCTGCGCGAGGAACTGGTGGCGCGGGCCGAGGGCCTGCTCAAACGGCCCGAAGGTCAGGCTATTGGCGGGCGCAAGATGCAGGAGAATCTGCGCGCCCTGCGCGAACAGTGGAAGCAGACCGATCAGGGTGGAGTACCCAACCACGCGATGTGGAAGCGCTTCGACGAGGCCTGCAACGAGGCCCACAAGGTCGTCGAGGCCTGGCTGGAGAAGATCCGCACCGAGGCCACGGAGCACCGGGCACAGCGGCTGGCGCTGATCGACGAGGTGAAGGCCTGGGCTGGCGCCAACACCACCGCACTGGATGACGACTGGCGTGGTTTTTCGCGCGTCCTGCACCAGTTTGGCGATCGCTGGCGCGATGCCGGCCATACCAACGAGAAAACTGTTGCCGAACTGCAACCGCTGTGGAAGGAAGCCATCGGACTGGCCGCAGCGCCACTGGAGGCCTTGCAGCAGCTGAGCATCGAACAACGCCACGCGATGATCGACGAGGCCAAGGTACTGGGTGCCGCGCCGGTACTGCGGGTCGATGCCGTCAAGGCCTTGCAGCAGCACTGGCAGGCCGAGGCGCATGCCGTGCCGATGGACCGCCGCGTGGAGCAAAAACTGTGGGACGCGTTCCGCAAGCCGATCGACGAAGCCTTCGAACGCAAGACGGTCGAGCGGCAAAAGGCCGAGGCGTCGCTGGGTGAGCACGACCGCATGGTGCTCGAAGCGGCCAAGCTGCTGGAAGCAGCCAACGCATCCGGCGATGCGCAGAAGATCCGCGCCGCGATGGCCGCACTGGATGGTGCCCTGCGTGGCCAGGCCCGGGCGCAGGGCGTCGTGCAAAGCGCCAGCGCGGTCGCCGCGGTCGGCGACAAGCCGCCGTCCGAGGTAACCGGTGCTGCCGGCGCGGCCAGTGCGCCTGCGCCGGATGCAGCGCCGGCCGATGCCGCCGATGCTGCGGCGCCATCCACGGCTGACGAACCACCTGCGGCGGCGCCCCCGCCCCCGCCTCCAGCCAAACCGGCGCCCAGGCCGGTGGTGGCGATGCGTGGTGATGACCGCCCGGGCATGAAGAAATCGGAGCCGTCCGTGCCAGCGCGGGGAGGGCGATTTGGCGATCGCAAGGAGGGTGCCCGTGCACCGTTCGGGGCCAACCCGCGGGGCGACAGCCGCGACGGCGCGCGCGGCGGCCCGCGTGGCGGGTTCGACGACCGTGATGCCCGCGCCAGTGCGCCACCGGCACCGCGCCTCGGTGATGCCGCCTTTCGGGCGCAACGCGATGCACTCGAGCGGGCTGATATGGCGCTGCGCAAGCTGGCCTCGCAGGCGCATGGCGAAGCGCTGTCGCACCTGCTCACGGCATGGGAAAAACGCGATCCGGCGCTGGTCCCCGGTGCCCAGGAACTCGGCTCCCGGGTTGCCGCCAGTGCCCGCCCGGGCTGGTTGCAGGCGCTCGGCGCACCCGCAGGCAACCCGGTCGACAACGCCATATTGCGGCTCGAGATTGCCGCCGAGATACCGACCCCGGCCGAACACCACGATGCGCGGCGCATGTACCAGTTGCAACTGCTGACCAAACGCAACGACCCGGCGCCGGTGCAGACCTGGGGGCAGGACGT
>JANOUM010000373.1:0-8987 GCA_031416855.1 Rhodoferax sp.
GGGTTGCATCGCCTGGTTCAGCATGGCCCGGTAGTCTTCCGCCGTCGCGATGCGCGGGTTGGTCTTGTGGCAATGGTCGGCCAGTGCGCCGTGGATGATCGGTTCGAACTGGTCAGGCGTCACGCCCATCTCCGACAGCCCGGATGGCAGACCAAGCCTTGCATTCATGTCGGTGATGGCCGGCCCGATCTCGCTGGCGCTGGCCAGGCCCATGACACGCGCCATGCGCTCGAGCCGCCGGTCCTGGCGCACCGATGCTGCCTGGGCGTTGAACGCCACCACAGCCGGCAGGAACATCGCGTTGAGCGTGCCATGGTGCAGGCGCGGGTCGACCCCGCCCAGGCTATGGCTCAACGAGTGCACACACCCCAGCCCTTTCTGGAACGCCATTGCCCCCTGCATCGACGCGCTCATCAGGTTCAGCCGGGCTTCGCGGTCGTTTCCGTTCAGGGTGGCGCGTTCGATATGGGTCCAGGCCCGCTCCAGTCCGTCGAGCGCGATCCCGTCGGCAGGCGGGTTGAATGCCGCTGACATGAAGGTTTCCATGCAATGCGCCACGGCGTCCATGCCGGTCGCAGCGGTCAGGCGGGGGGGCAGACCCAGCGTCAGCTCCGGGTCGCAGATCGCTGCGCGCGGCACGATGTGCCAGGAGTGGAACCCGACCTTTCGGTGGTCGTCCAGAATCAGGATCGCTCCGCGGGCCACTTCGCTGCCGGTTCCGCTGGTCGTCGGAACCGCGATCAACGGCACCGCGCGGTCGGTGATCAAGGGCGATCCGCCTTCGATTGTGGCGTAGGTTTTGAGCGGGCCGCCATGCCGCGCGGCAATCGCCACGCCTTTGGCGCAGTCGATCGCCGAACCACCACCCACGGCGATCAGGCCATCACATTGATGGCCATGGAACACCTCGGTTGCCGCGCGCACGGCGGCTTCGGTCGGGTTCGAGGGAGTCTGGTCGAAGACTGCCACGGGCATGCCGGGCAGGTTATCCAGTGCCCGTTGCAGGATGCCTGCGGCCTTGACCCCGGGGTCGGTGATCACCAGCGGGCGGGTGATGCCAATGCGGTCGCACTCCTGCTTGAGCAGTTTGACCGCACCATGCTCGAACTGGATCTGTGTCACGTAATAGATGAATGCCATGGGCTTGCCGGGTTAGGATCGAAAGCTGAACTGTAGCAAGAAGCATCCACTGCCATGAGCTCACCTGTACGCCGGGATTTCCGCTTGGTCCACCGCCTGCGAGTGCGCTGGGCCGAAGTCGATCTGCAGCGCATCGTGTTCAACCCACATTACCTGATGTACCTGGACACGGCGTTCACCGAATACTGGCGCGCGCTGGCGATACCGTACGAGATGATCCCGACGATGCTTGGCGGCGACCTGTACGTCAAGAAGTCCACCCTCGAATACCACGCCTCGGCCCGGCTCGATGACCTGCTCGACGTGGGTCTGAAATGCCAGCGTATCGGCAATTCGTCACTGCTGTTCGTCGGAGGCATTTTTTGTGGCGACTCGCTGCTGGTGAGTTCGGAACTGGTCTATGTGTTCGCCGATCCAGCGACGCAGACCTCGCGCCCGGTGCCGGCAGTCTTGCGCGAGCTGTTCACCGCGTTTGAAGCCGGAGCACCGACCATCGGGGTACGCCTGGGAAACTGGGCCGACTTTGGCGCGCAGGCCGGCCCGCTGCGGCAGTCGGTATTCATGGACGAGTTGGGCGTTCCGGGCGCAATGCACTACGACGGCGTCGACGACGAGGCTGTCCATGCGCTGGTGTGCAACCGGTTCAACCAGCCGCTGGCTACCGGGCGCCTGGCGTGGCAGGCACCCGGCGTGGCCCGGATCGCGCGGGTGGCGGTGGCCCGCACGGTGCGCGCGACCGGGATTGGGCGGCTGCTGGTGCAAGCACTGGTACAGGTGGCGGCGGAACGCGGCGACCGCCAGGTGCTGTTGCAATCACCAACCAGTGCGGCAGGCTTTTACAACCGGCTCGGATTCGAGGCGATCGCCGAACCCACGATGGAGGCCGGCATTGCCCAGGTGGAAATGGCTCGCGTGATGGGCCCTGCCTGACCGATCGGCCTAGATGTCTTCGAGTAGCGCGTACGGCATCGGCCGGACGGTGACCGCCGGACCATCGGCGGCGCCCAGCCGCAATTGCCCGCCCTGGAGCGCCGCGATCTGCCCGGACACAATGGCGTCCTGCCCGCCCAGCGGGGACGCCGCCACCTGAACTACCGTTGCACAGGGTTGGTCGGGGTCGGTGGCCAGGAACAACTCGTCGCCCGGTTTCCATGCGGCATCGGTATGCGCCAGCACCGCGCGCCGCTTCAAGGTGCCTCGAAACTGGCTGCGTGCCACGACCTCCTGACCCGGATAACACCCCTTCTTGAAGCTCACGCCGCCCACCGATTCGTAGTTCAGCATCTGCGGCACAAAGGCGTCCGACAGGGCACTACCGATCGACGCGACGCCACTGCACACCTCTGCATGCAACCAGACATCGGCGGCGAGGACGGGCACCGCAGGCAAGGCGGTGCCGGCTGGCGCGAGCCACAAGGCACGGTCGACTCCGTCCGACGGGTGCAGGAACACCAGGGTCGCAACACCCGCATCGGCCCGCGTCCATAGTGCTCCCACGCTGCCGGCGACATCGGCGACCGCCGGGCCCAGCAGCCCTCGCAGCAGAAAATCCCCGCTGGCGTCATTGATCTTCGCCTTTGCCCGCAGGACGAACATCGACAGGCGTTTGATCATCACGGGGAGGATGTCGCGCTGGCACATCAGCAGGATCTCGCCATGGTCTTGTTTGAACCCGATAAACGTTGCCAAAACCCGCCCCTTGGCCGAACACCAGGCAGCGAGACGCGCTTCGGACATCCCCAGCAGGGCAAAGTCCTGCGTCAATTGGCTGTGCAGGAATTTGGCTGCATCCTCGCCTTCGACCCGGATCACTCCGAGGTGCGGCACCGGCGCGGCACCATTGATGGCAGTAGTCATGGGCTCAATTATCATCGCCTGATGTTGACTGGAAGGCAGTAAGGTTGTGCGTCGCGTCCTGGTGGGAATGGTTCTCTTGCTGCTGGCGGTCGTGGGTGGCGCCGTCTGGTGGCTAGACCACCCGCTGTCGATCGACAAGGCGCCGGTCGATCTGGCGATCGAACCGGGCGCCAATGCACGCGGCGTGGCGCAACTGGTGGCGCAATCCGGTGTGGATGTCGTACCGGAGCTCTTGTACGCCTGGTTCCGGCTGTCCGGACAGGACCGTCAGATCAAGGCCGGAAGCTACGAGGTCGAGGCGGGCGCCACGCCACGCAGCCTGTTACGCAAGCTGGTGCGTGGGGAAGAGTCGCTGCGCAGCGTGACCCTCGTCGAGGGCTGGAATTTCCGGCAGGTCCGTGCGGCGCTGGCCGCGGCACCACAACTGCAGGCGACGTCAGCCGCCTTGTCGGAGGCCGCCCTGATGGACAAGATGGGCCGCCCTGGTGTGGCTGCGGAAGGGCGCTTTTTCCCGGACACCTACAGTTATGCAAAAGGCTCCAGCGACTTGCAGGTGCTGGCCCGATCCATGCGTGCCATGGACAAACACCTGTTGGCGGCATGGCAAAGCCGCGCTGCCGATTTGCCCCTGAAAACCCCGGAGCAGGCATTGGTGCTGGCGAGCATTGTGGAGAAAGAAACCGGCCGCCTGTCCGACCAGCCCTTGATCGCCGGCGTGTTCGTCAACCGGCTACGCCAGGGCATGCTGCTGCAGACCGATCCCACGGTGATCTACGGGATGGGCGAGAAATTCGACGGCAACCTGCGCAAGAAGGACCTGCTTACCGACACGCCGTGGAACACCTACACCCGCGCCGGGCTGCCGCCGACCCCCATCGCGATGCCTGGCAAGCATGCGCTGCGCGCGGCCGTGACACCAGCGCAATCGGATGCCCTGTATTTTGTTGCCCGTGGGGACGGCACGAGCCAGTTCAGCCGAAGCCTGGACGAGCACAATCAGGCGGTCGACAAATACCAGCGCAAGCGATGACACCATGGGCAATTCGGGACGATTCATCACCTTTGAAGGCATCGACGGCGCGGGCAAGTCCACCCATATCGAGGCCCTGGCGCAGCTGTTTCGCAAGCAGGGGCGGCGGGTGCTGGTGACCCGTGAGCCCGGGGGCACCGAACTGGCCGAAAAGATTCGCGCCTTGGTACTGCACGACACAATGGACCCGCTGACCGAGGTGTTGCTGGTTTTTGCCGCGCGGCGCGACCATCTGGTACGGTTGATCAAACCGGCGCTGCAGCAGGGCGACGTCGTACTGTGTGACCGCTTTACTGATTCCAGCTTTGCTTATCAGGGGGGCGGCCGCGGGCTCGATCTTGGCGTGTTGAACACGTTGGAGCATTGGGTCCAGGGCGGGTTGGGTACAGACCAGGGCAGGGTGCGTCAGCCAGACCTGACCCTGTGGTTCGACCTCTCGCCGGCGGACGCCGCGGCCCGGCTGGCGGCTGCCCGCCAACCGGACAAGTTTGAAGCCCAGAACCAGGCGTTTTTCGACCGTGTCGCACAGGCTTTCCGGGCTCGCGCCGAGGCGCACCCGCTGCGGTTTTGCCGCCTGGATGCCGGCCGGGATCGCAGCTTGGTCTGGCAGGACGTGGAGACCGCCGTCCGGGCCCGGAGTTGGTTGGCATGAGCGACACCACCCTGCCACCGTGGATCGCCAACCAGCTGTCCGGCCTGCTCCAGCAACGCGGCCATGCCTGGCTGCTGCATGGGCCCAGCGGGCTGGGTCAGTACCGGCTCGGACTGGCGCTTGCCCGCGCCTGGTTGTGCCAGCATCCGACTGCGGCCGGTGCCTGCGGGCTGTGCACAAGTTGCCACGCCATCGATGTGCGGATCCATGCCGACCTGCTGGTGCTCATGCCGGAAACCGTCATGCTCGATCGCCACTGGCCTTTGGACGAAAAGGCGCAGGCCGACATAGACGAGAAGAAGCGCAAACCCAGCAAGGAGATCCGCATCGAGGCGATGCGCGACGCGGTGGAGTTCTCGCAACGGACCAGCGCCTGGGGCCGCGGCAAGGTGGTGCTGGTGTTTCCGGCAGAACGCATGAACCACGTGACGGCCAATGCCCTGCTCAAGACGCTCGAGGAGCCCCCGGGTGACATGCGCTTCGTTCTGGCCAGCGACATGGCACACCAGCTGTTGCCTACCATCCGCAGCCGTTGCCTTGGCCATGCGATGGGCTGGCCCCAGGATCACGCGGCAGTGGACTGGCTGGCCACACAGGGTGTCGAGCCTGCGGCAGCGCGGGTATTCCTGCGTGCCGCAGGCGGGCGCCCTGATGACGCACTCCACCATGCCCGGTCCGGACGGAACCCGAACACCTGGTCGCAGTTGCCCAGGGCCTTACAACGTGGCGACGGTAGCCTGCTGCAGGACTGGACTGCCATCGAGGTGATCGACGCGATGCACAAGCTTTGCCACGACCTGCAGTTGCGCAGCCAGGGCGTTTCACCCCGTTTTTTCGACGCCCAGGACTTACCGGCTCCCGGCGCCTTTCAGGCCCTGAGCCAATGGGGAAGGGAACTCGCCATCGCGCGGCGAACCGCTGAGCACCCCTTCCACGCCGGGCTGATGCTGGAGGCCTGGGTGTGCCGCGCCAAAAACGCCCTAAACTCCTGACATTGCCAGCCGCCATCCATGAGTACCACGCCGACATCCCCCCGCCCCAGCGTCATCCAACTGGCCATCAAGGAAAAAGCTGCGTTGTATGCCGCCTACATCCCCCTGTTCGCCGAGGGGGGCATCTTTATTCCCACAGCCCGCGAGTACAAACTTGGCGACGACATTTACGTGCTGCTGTCGTTGCCGGAAGATCCGCAGCGTTATCCGGTTGCAGGGAAGGTGGCCTGGGTAACACCGGCCAAAGCCGCCGGCAGCCGCACCCAGGGTGTAGGCATCCAGTTTCCGAAGGACGAAAAGTCCAAACTGCTCAAGTTCAAGATTGAAGAAATCCTGGGGTCGCTCGTGGGGTCGGACCGACCCACCCAGACCATCTAGGCCACTGGCCGGAGGTTTCGTCACGGGTTGACATCCAGGCGCCAGGCAGGTGCTGACGCGCGATTGCTGCGAGGACCCTCTTTTTTATGTTCACCGATTCCCACTGCCATCTGACGTTCCCGGAACTGGCGGCAGACCTGCCGGCGATTCGAGCCGCCATGCGGCAGGCACAGGTGGGAAGGGCGCTGTGCATCTGCACCACATTGGAAGAGTTCGAGTCGGTCCATAAACTGGCCTGTGACCACGACAATTTCTGGGCCACGGTCGGCGTACATCCGGACAACGAAGGTGTGGCCGAGCCCAGTCTGCACGATCTGCTGTCGCGCGGCCGGTTGTCGCGGGTCGTGGCTATTGGTGAAACCGGGCTCGACTACTACCGGCTTGCCGGACGCACGCTGGCTGACATGGAGTGGCAAAGGGAACGCTTTCGCATCCATATTGCGGCGGCACGGCAGTTGGATTTGCCGCTCGTCGTGCATACCCGCAGTTCCGCCGCAGATACGCTGCGGCTGCTCGAAGAAACAGGCGTCAGCGGCCCGGAACCGGTCGTCCGAGGCGTTTTTCATTGTTTTACGGAAACCCTGGACGTAGCCAGGAAAGTGCTGGACCTCGGGTTTTATGTGTCGTTTTCGGGCATCATCACCTTCAAGAGTGCGCAGGACATCCGGGACGTTGCGGCATTTGTGCCGCTGGATCGACTCTTGATCGAGACCGACAGCCCTTACCTGGCGCCCACACCCTACCGAGGCAAGACCAACAATCCGTCGTATGTTCCGTTTGTGGCCAAACAAATCGCGCTGGTTAAGGGCTGCCCGGTGGAGGATATTGCGCGGCAGACGAATGCCAACTTTGATCGTCTTTTTGTCGGGGTAACTGCATGAACTTCAACCCAGTCTACTTTCAACCGTCCATCATCAATGTAATAAAACACATTAGATCAATAACCTATCTTGTTGTTTTAATGGGATGTTCCTTGACTTATGCAGGGTCCTATGAGGACTATTTCACGGCGATCAAGAAAGACGATGACGCAGGCGTCAAGGCTTTGCTCCAACGCGGTTTCGACCCCAATACCCGCGATCCGGCCGGTGTTCACGGCCTGGTCATTGCGTTGCGCGAGAAAGCGCTGAAGGCGGCCGAGACCCTGGTGGACTGGCCCAAGACCGACGTGGAGGTTCGGACATCGACGGATGAAAGCCCGCTGATGTTCGCGTCCCTCAATGGCCACCAGGAAATCGCCAGAAAACTCATCAAGAAGGGCGCCGATGTCAACAAACCGGGCTGGGCGCCATTGCACTACGCTGCGACGCGCGCACACCTTGCTGTGATGAGCCTGTTGCTCGACAACCATGCCTATATTGATGCCGCGTCGCCCAATGGAACGACCCCATTGATGATGGCCGCGTTTTATGGGTCTCCGTCGGCGGTCAAGTTGCTGTTGGAAGCCGGGGCTGATCCATTGTTGAAAAATGATCAGGCACTCACTGCGATTGACTTTGCAAATCGGGCGAACCGACAGGATTCGGCGGACATCATTGCGGCGTTTGTGCGGGCCCGTCAGCCCAAGGGAACTTGGTGATTGTTTAGATTTGGGTTTGTAACTACTCAGCATCCCAACCCCGCGCGGCGGGCCAGGCGTTCTGGAAGAAACAAGGGCATAGGCCAATGCGGTGCGCCCATTTGCGTTAAAAAGCGAATGGCAGCGCCGAAATGACCGCAATTGCATTGGTGCGAACTCACAGCGGTTAGCGCCACTGTTGGGTGAGCCCGCCACTCAGCATGGTCCGGGAATCGTCGGCGACATTGGTGAGCGCAGCGATGCGCATCCCGTTTGTGAGAGTGAGTCAAATTTGACGCTTCCCATGGCGCTGCCATTCATCAACTATTGTGGAGGATGACATGGCTGTTCGCAAGCGAGAAGATGAGGTATTTCCCAACGCTGCTGGGATTGATGTGGGTGGGTCGAGCCACTGGGTGGCGGTACCAGCACGATCGAGCGAGGAGTCGGTGCGTGAATTCTCAGCAATGACTGATGACCTCAACGCTATGGCTACCTGGCTGATCGCGTGCGGTGTCGATACGGTGGCACTGGAATCCACTGGGGTGTACTGGATACCAGTATTTGAAGTGCTGGAGCAGCGCGGACTCAAAGTCTGGCTGGTCGATGCACGTCAGATGAAATACGTGCCCGGGCGAAAAAGCGATGTGCAAGACTGCCAGTGGCTGCAAAAGCTCATGAGTCTGGGCTTCTTGCGAGCTGCATTTCGCCCAACCGCTGAGGTCTGCGAACTACGCGCGGTCGCCCGTCAGCGCGACATTCTCGTCACAGATCAAGCCAGTTGAGTGCAACGCATGCAAAAGGCGCTGGTGCAGATGAACATCCAGCTCACCGAAGTGCTCAGCGATGTGATGGGCCTGACAGGGGGATTAATCATCCGCGACATTGTGGCGGGTGAGCGCGACCCCAAAGCACTGGCACGCCACCGTCACAGCCGCGTCAAAGCCAGCCCCGAAGAGATCATCAAAGCACTGACTGGCAACTGGCGCGATGAGCACCTGTTCGTGCTGCGCCAGTCATTGGGAATGTATGACGACATCGCACGTCACTTGGCCGAGTGCGACACCAAGCTACAAGCGGAGCTGAGAAATTTGGGCGAAAAGAATATTGATCTGGGCAAGGCGCCACCACGCGCGGGCAGCAAACAGCGCAAAGAGTTCGATGTTCGCCAGATACTGGCCAACTGGGCCGGGGTTGATCTGACCCGTATCAACTCTGCACTGGGTGCGTTCTACCGGGGACTGTGCGCGCGCATGGACAAACCCAGCGCCAACACGGCGGTGGCCCACAAACTCGCACGCATGGTGTACTTCATGTTGACTCGGGGCGAAGAATTCGTCGATCAGGTGCAGCAACGCTATGAAGAGCAACAGCTTGCGC
>JANOUM010000374.1:0-13130 GCA_031416855.1 Rhodoferax sp.
GCGACCTATATCGACGACATGCCGGTATTGCGCGGCACGCTGTATGCAGCACCGATCCTGTCGAGCGTGGCGCACGGACATCTGCTCGGCGTGGATGCCGCGGATGCACTGGCCATGGCCGGGGTGCGTGACGTGGTGCTGGCGCGCGATATTCCCGGCCATCCAATGCTGGCGTCCTTCGTTGGCGACGAGCCGATCTTCGCCAGCACCACCGTGCAGCACGTGGGACAGGTGATCGGCCTGGTCGTGGCCGACAGCGTCATGCAGGCGCGCCGTGCGGCGCGAAAGGTGCGCGTGGCGGTGGAGCCACTGCCGGCCATCCTGCAGGTGCAGGAGGCACTGGCCGCCGGGAGCTTCGTGCTGCCTCCGGTGCATGTGCGCCGTGGCGATGCAGCGCAAGCGCTGAAGACAGCCCGGCACCGGCTCAGCGGCACCCTGACAGTGGGCGGGCAGGAGCATTTCTACCTTGAAGGGCAGATCGCCTATGTGGTGCCGCTGGAACAGGACCAGTGGCTGGTCTATTCAAGCACCCAGCATCCCGGCGAAGTGCAGCACTGGGTGTCCCACGCGCTGGGCCTGCACAACCATGCGGTGCGTGTCGAGTGCCGGCGCATGGGCGGCGGCTTCGGCGGCAAGGAAACCCAGGCCGGGCATCTGGCCGTGTGGGCCGCGATCGCCGCCCACAAGCTGCGCCGGCCGGTGAAACTGCGCATGGACCGCGACGACGACTTCATGGTCACCGGCAAACGACACCCGTTCTGGTACGACTACACGGTGGGTTTCGACGACGACGGCCTGCTGCAGGGCCTGCAACTGGTCATGGCGGCCGACTGCGGTTTCAGCGCCGACCTGAGCGGCCCGGTGGCCGACCGGGCCGTGTTCCACAGCGACAACGCGTATTTCCTGGCCCACGTGGATATCGCGTCCTACCGCTGCAGGACCAACACCCAGAGCCACACCGCATTTCGCGGCTTCGGCGGGCCACAGGGCGTGATCCTGATCGAGACCATCCTGGGAGACGTCGCCCGCAGCCTCGGGCTGGACGCGCTCGACGTGCGCCGGCGCAACCTGTACGGGGTACACGAGCGCAATGTGACCCACTACCAGATGAAGGTCGAGGACAACATCCTCGAGCCGTTGCTGGCAAGGCTGGAGCAGACCTCACGCTACCGCGAGCGTCAGGCCGACATCGCCGCCTGGAACCGCAGCAGCCCGGTGATCCGCCGCGGCCTGGCCCTCACGCCGGTCAAGTTCGGCATCTCGTTCACCGCCACGCTGTTCAACCAGGCCGGTGCCTTGGTGCATGTGTACACCGACGGCAGCGTGCAGGTGAACCATGGCGGCACTGAAATGGGACAGGGCCTGAACACCAAGGTGGCGCAGGTGGTGGCGGACGAACTCGGCGTGCCATTCGAACGCGTGTTGTCGACGGCCAGTGACACCAGCAAGATCCCGAACGCCTCGGCCACCGCGGCGTCGGCCGGTACCGACCTCAACGGCCGGGCAGCCCAGTTCGCGGCCCGCCATGTGCGCGACAACCTGGCGCAGTTCGTGGCCGGCCTGGACAACTGCGGCGCGGGTGCGGTGCGTTTTGCCGGCGGCCGTGTGGTGTCGCCGACCAACACGCGCGGCTTCGACGAGGTGGTCAAGGCCGCCTATGCCAACCGCATCCAGCTCTGGAGCGACGGCTTCTACCGCACGCCCAAGATCCACTACGACAAGACCACGCTGACCGGCCGCCCGTTCTATTATTTTGCCTACGGCGCGGCCTGCACCGAGGTGGCTATCGACACACTGACCGGCGAGAGCCGGGTGCTGGGCGTGGACATCCTGCACGACGTGGGCCGCTCCATCAACCCGGCCATCGACATCGGCCAGATCGAGGGTGGTTTTGTGCAGGGCATGGGCTGGTTGACGACCGAACAACTGGTATGGAACGACAAGGGCCACCTGACGACCCACGCACCAAGTACCTACAAGATACCGGCCACCGGCGACATCCCGGAGCACTTCCGCGTCGACCTGTGGCCCGAAGCCAACCGCGAGGACAATGTATTCGGCAGCAAGGCCGTGGGCGAGCCGCCGTTCATGCTGGCCATCAGTGTGTTCGAGGCGCTGCGTGCGGCCGTGGCATCGACGCGGCCGGATCGGCGCGACCCCGTGAAACTGGTTGCGCCAGCCACCGCAGAAAACCTGCTGCGTGCCCTCAAGTGGTATTGAGCCCCTGGGTGCTCACACACCGGCGAGGGAGCGCAGTCCGCCGGGATCCACCAGGTTGACCACCCGGCCGGAGCCACTGATCAGGCTGCGTTCGCGCAGATGGCGCAACACGCGTGACAGGGTTTCAGGCGCGATGCCCAGCTGTGCGGCGATCAGTCGCTTGCGCTGCTGCAGCATCACGGCCACCGACCCCTGCGCGCTGGTCTGCGCATGCGCGAGCAACCATTCGGCACACCGTGCTTCAGCGTCCTTGGCCAGGCGGCTGACGGCGAGCTCGGTCTGCTGGCGGTGCGCCAGTGCCACATCGTGCAACACGCCCTGCGCAAAACCCGGCAGACCATTGAGCCAGCTGCGGAATGCGGGCAAGGGCATGCGGCGAACGCGCAGATCGGTCTGTGCCACCGCATCCACGACGCTGGGCAGGCACAACACGGCGGCGGTTGCCTCGAGCCAGAACGGGCCATCCACGGTGCCGAGCTGGTGCGCCATCGAATTGGCCTCCATCAGGCCGAGCGCCACGCGCCCGGACTCGATATAAGCCACCCAGGCGGACGTCGAGCCCCGTTGCAGCAGGACTTCACCTTGGCGCGCCAGGGTGCTTTCGGCTTCGGGATCAGGAAAATCGGTGTTCAACATGGGCCCACTGTGCCAAGTTCCGGCCCCCCGTACCTTGAGGAACATCAAACAGAGGGCACGCGGGTCTTCACAAGACGAGCAAGGCCCGAAAGTCGTTCACATTGGTGTGCGTCGGACCGGTCACTATCAGGTCACCCAACTGCCCGAAGTAGCCATACGCGTCATTGCGATCCAGAAACTGGCCGATCTTCAGGCCCTGCGCTTCGCCCCTGGACAGGGTGTCGGGCGCCACGAAGGCACCCGCGTTGTCCTCGACGCCATCGATGCCATCGGTATCCGCTGCCAGCGCGAACACGCCCGGCTGTCCCTGCAGGGCCTGCGCCAGGCCCAGGCAGAACTCGCCGGCCCGCCCGCCACGCCCGGCCACAGCGCCAGGCGCACGGGGACGCAAGGTGACGGTGGTCTCGCCGCCGCTCAGGATCACGCAGGGCCGTGCAAACGGCTGCCCGCGGCGCGCCACGGCGCGGGCGATCGCCGCATGCACCTTGCCCACTTCGCGCGACTCGCCTTCCAGATCGTCGCCCAGAAGATGCACCGCCAGGCCGGCCGCACGCACCACCTGCGCGGCCGCCTCCAGGCTCTGCAGTGGCGTGGCGATCAGGTGCACATCCTGGCCCAGGAACACCGGATGCTGTGGCTTGGGTGTCTCCAGCACCCCTGCGCGCAGCGCCGCGAGTACCGGTGCTGGTAGCTCGATGCGGTACCGCTGCAGCACCGCGAGGGCGTCGGCGCAGGTGCTTGGATCGGGCACCGTCGGGCCGCTGCCAATGGTGGCGGGGTCGTCGCCTGGTACGTCGCTGATGGCCAGCGTCACCACACGCGCCGGTGCGCAGGCTGCGGCCAGCCGCCCACCCTTGATCCGAGACAGGTGCTTGCGCACGCAGTTGATTTCGGAAATGCTGGCGCCGCTGGCCAGCAGCGCCTGGTTAAGCGCCTGCTTCTGCGCCAGGCCGAGGGCGTCGACCGGCAGCGTCAGCAGGGCGGACGCACCGCCAGAGATCAGGCACAGGACCAGGTCGTTCGGCTGCAGCCCCTGCGTCAGGCCCAGGATGCGTTGGGCCGCCAGGTGCCCCGCAGCGTCCGGCACCGGATGTGACGCCTGCACCACCTCGATGCGTTGTGCCAGTCCGGGCGGCCGCGGTGGCACATGGTCGTAACGCGTCACGACCAGCCCGCTGAGCTGCGCGTCGGCCGGCCACAGGGCTTCGACCGCCTGCGCCATCGCCCCCCCGGCCTTGCCGGCACCCAGCACCAGCGTGCGCCCGCCCGACATTGCACTGGGCGGCGTCGGCAGGAACCGCGCCATGCAGTGCAGCGGCAACGCCCGCATTACGGCAGCGTCAAACAGTTGCCGCAGAAACGCGCGTGGCTGCGCCGCAGGTTGCGGGATAGTGGTATGGGTGCCGGACATGGTTCGCGCCTCCTCTTGCGATTGTGCCGCCATACCCCACTGCCCCGAACGCCCACATGCCACCAGTCACCCCCGAGCCGCTGCGGTCGCCGGCCAGCGACGCGCCAGCCCGGACCCTGCTGGCCGGGTGGTCGTGCGCGAGGGCACTGCCATGTAGCGCCCGGGCCGGTGGTTGATCGCCAGCGTCAAGTTCAGAACGACGGCGCCCAGCACCGACAAGGCCACGCGGATCCGGTCCTGGCGCGCCCTATTGCATCTTCGCGCCTGCAACGAACCAGCGCGCTATCAGGTCGCGCTCGGCGTCGGTGATCTGCGTGGCATTGTTCATCGGCATCAAGCGGGTCACCACCACCTGCTGGTAGACCCCCTGCGCGTGCTGGCGCAGCCCATCGACCGAGTCCAGCCGCACGTTCTTCATCTGGTTGGCCGCACTGTGACACAACACGCAGCGTTGTTGCAGTACCTGCTGCACCTCGGCCACGCCTGGCACCGCAGCGGCAACGGCTGCGGAATCCGCCGACGGCGCCGCCGCCGCCGGGCGCGGCGCAGGTCGCATCCAGACGATCACTAGCACGATCAGCGCCACCCCGACCAGCGCGTACGGCCACGGATGGCCGTTGCGACCGAGCTTGAAACCATGGCGCATCACGAAATACTGGCGGATCAGCGCCCCGGCCAGCATCATCAGGATCAGCACCAGCCAGTTGAGCGGATGGGTGTAGGTGAAGCTGTAGTGGTTGCTGAGCATCGCGAACAACACTGGCAGCGTGAAATAGGTGTTGTGCACACTACGCTGCTTGGCGCGCAGGCCATGCACCGGATCCACCGGGCGCCCTTCGCGCAGGTCCTTCACGGTGGTGCGCTGGCCGGGGATGATCCAGAAAAACACGTTGGCGCTCATGGTGGTGGCGATCATCGCGCCCACCAGCAGGAACGCGGCGCGACCGGCAAACCAGTGGCAGGCCAGCCAGGAGGCGGCGCACACCACGAGGAAGATCAGTGCACCGACGATCGCGTCGCCGTTGCTGCGTTTACCGAAGGCCAGGCAGATCAGGTCGTAGGCGATCCAGAACACCACCAGGAACGACAGGGCGACGCCGATCGCCGCGCCGCTGGACCAATCCATCAGAGACCTGTCGATCAGGTAGGTGCCCGCGCTCCACAGGTAGGACACGGTGAACAGTGCAAATCCGCTGAGCCAGGTGCTGTAGCTCTCCCAGTAGAACCAGTGCAGGTTGTCCGGCAACACGCGTGGCGCAACGGCGTATTTCTGCGGGTTGTAGAAGCCACCGCCATGCACCGCCCACAACTCGCCACCGACACCGAGATCCTGCAGTTCCTTGGACACCGGCTTGACCAGGCTGCTGTCGAGGAACACGAAATAGAACGACGAGCCGATCCAGGCGATGGCCGTGATGACGTGCACCCATCGCAACAGCAGGTTGGCCCAGTCGAGGTAATACGATTCCATGGGTCGGATCCTTGGTAGGCGAGAGGTTCATGCCCCTCTGTGCTGCAACAACTGTGCGGCGACCGACACCGCGATCACCTCCGGCTCCTTGCCGGGGATCTCAGGCAGCCCAATCGGGCAGGTGACCTGGCCCAGTTCCGCATCGGAGAACCCGCGCTCCTGCAGTCGGTGCCGGAAAGTGGCCCATTTCGTCGCGCTGCCAATCAGCCCGATATGGCGCAGATCGCCATCGACGCGCTGGCGGCGCAGGCATTGCGCCACCACGTCGAGGTCTTCGGCGTGGCTGAAACTCATCACCAGCACGTGGCTGAGCGGCGTCAGGCCGGCCACCGCATGGTGGACCGGATCAGAATGCTCACAGACCACATTGTCCGGAAGCTGCACGGGAAATATCTCGTCGCGGCTGTCGATCCAGGTGAGGGTGCAGGGCAACCGCCCCAGCACGTCGACCAGGGCCCGCCCCACATGCCCGCCGCCAAATAGCGCCACCGCCATGTGCTGCCTGGCCAGCCGTGCACGCAAGGCCGGCACGTCGGCGCACTGGACCGGTTCGAAACGCAGGTGCATGACACCCCCACAACACTGACCCAGCCCGGGCCCCAGCGGATACCGCAGCAGCGGCAAGCCGGACGCACCCGCCAGGCGCCTGTGCGCCTCGGCGATGGCCTCGAACTCCACGCGTCCCCCGCCGATGGTGCCGACTGCGGCATCCGCGAACACTGCCATCCAGGTGCCGGTATCGCGCGGCACCGACCCCTGGGTGGCATCGACGGTGATCCAGATAGCGTCGTGTTGGCGCAGCCGGGCCAACGCGTGCGCGGCGAGATTCATGAATTTTTACCTTGTCGGGTGCTCCGGCACCGACCAAACGACAGATTGTGAGGCACAGTAGCGACCTGAGGCACGGCCCGCGTGGGGCCTGCCCGTTGACAGCCAGTTGAGGAGACCGGGATGGGGATCATGAACATGCGGGTACTGCTGCCCCTGACAGTGGCCGCGGCCACTGTGGTGATGGCGGCCTGCGCCGTACGGCGCCCGCCGCCACCTGTGCCCGTACCTGTACCGGCACCTGTGCCCGTGCCGGCCCCCGTGCCTTCCGTGACGCCCGCGCCCCCGCCGGCGCCACGATCGGCCGCCCGGCCCCCATCTGCCGTGACACCACCGTTCGCATCATCCAACGTATCCCATGCCATAACCCCACTGGCCTACCGGCGCGACGCCGCCAGTCACCTGTACGCGGCCAATGCCGACCGGATCTACAAGGGCATGCTGCAGCCGCAGTTGTACGCGATCGGCGTGCTCGATGTCGACATCGACCGCTCTGGCCAGGTGACGGCCATCAGCTGGCGCCGGGCTCCCAGCCATGCGCCCGAGGTGATGGCCGAGATCGTGCGCACCGTGCGCGCAGCAGCGCCGTATCCGGCGCCGGCCCGCATGGGCAAGGTGACCTACACCGACATCTGGTTGTGGGACAAGAGCGGCAAGTTCCAGCTTGACACCCTGACCGAAGGACAACTGTAGGCCCACGCTCTGGTGCTCACGAACCGCGGTACGTGGAATAACTCCACGGGCTCACCAGCAGCGGCACGTGGTAGTGCTGAGCGGCATGCGCCACGCCAAAGTCCAGCGCCACACGGTTGAGGAAGTTCGGTTCCGGCAGCAGCACGCCCCTGGCGCGGAAATACGCTGCAACGTCGAACACCAGCCGGTAGGTTCCCGTGGCAAATGCGCTGGCGTCCAACACCAGCCCCCCGGCATGGCGACCATCGTGGTCGAGCACGAATTGTTTCACCAGCGTGGCCTGCTCACCCTCGGTGCGATACAGCGACACCGCCATCCCGGCCGCCGGGCCGCCGTGCATGGTGTCCAGGACATGTGTGCTCAATCCCATGGTGTGCTCCCAGTAAACAGAACAAAAGTGTATACACTTTTTCCGGGTCGCGCTATCATGCACCCATGGATGCGTCATCGACCAGCGTCATTGTCACGGCCCTGACCAAGGCGATCGTGGAGCACCGGCTGCTGCCGGGCAGCAAGCTGGCGGAACAGAAACTGGCCGACCATTTCGGCGTCTCGCGCACGCTGGTGCGCCAGGCCCTGCTGCAGTTGTCGCAGCACCAACTGGTCACGCTGGAGCCCGCCCGGGGCGCCTTCGTGGCCGCCCCGTCGGTCAACGAGGCGCGCCAGGTGTTCGCCGTGCGCCGCATGCTCGAGTCCGGGATGGCCCGCGCCTTCGTGCGCCAGGTCACACCGTCCCGGATCCGCGCCCTGCGCGAACACATCGCGCAGGAAAAGCGCGCGATCGAACAGGAGGACGCCCCCGGGCGCACCGAGCTGCTGGGCAACTTCCATGTGCGCATGGCCGAGCTGATGGGCAACGAGGTGCTGGCACAGTTGCTGGGGCAGCTGATCTCACGCTGCGCACTCATCACGCTGATGTACCAGACGCCGCGCGCGGCCGAACATTCCAATGAAGAACATGTCGGGATCGTACGCGCCCTGGCCGCCCGCGACGAGGATCTGGCCGTGCGCCTGATGTCCGAGCACCTGCTGCATGTCGAAGAGAACCTGACCTTCGACCGCAAGATGCCGACGCACGATATTTCCACCGCGCTGTCCTGAAAGACCACCGATGCCCTCCCCCGTCTACGACACCACCCTGGACTACCCGCGCGACCTCGTCGGGTACGGCGGCACGGCCCCGCACGCACGCTGGCCGGGCGGTGCGCGTATCGCGCTGCAGTTTGTGCTGAACTACGAGGAAGGCGGCGAGAACGCCGTGCTTCACGGTGACCCGGCGTCCGAGCAGTTTCTGTCCGAGATGTTCAACCCTGCAGCATTCCCGGGCCGCCACCTGAGCATGGAGAGCATCTACGAATACGGCTCGCGCGCCGGCGTGTGGCGCATCCTGCGCGAGTTCGAGCGTCGCAAACTGCCGCTGACGGTGTTCGCTATCAGCATGGCCCTGCAGCGACACTCGGAGCTGACCGCGGCCCTCAGGGAGCTCGGCCACGAGATCGCATGCCATGGCTGGCGCTGGATCAGCTTCCAGACGTTGGACGAGGCGCTGGAGCGCGAGCACATGCGCATCGGCATCGACATCCTCACCCAGCTCACCGGCGAGCGTCCGCTGGGCTGGTACACCGGACGCGACAGCCCGCATACGCGCCGCCTGGTGGCCGACTACGGTGGCTTCGAGTACGACAGCGACTACTACGGCGACGACCTGCCGTTCTGGATGCGGGTGCGCAAGACCGACGGCAGCGTGGTGCCGCAGCTCATCGTGCCCTACACGCTTGACAGCAACGACATGCGTTTTTCCTCGGCCCAGGGTTTTGCCCAGGGCGACGATTTCTACACCTACCTGAAGGACGCCTTCGACGTGTTGTATGCCGAGGGCGACCCGCAGGGCGCCGACGCGCCGAAGATGCTGAGCATCGGCATGCACTGCCGGCTGCTGGGCCGGCCTGGCCGCATGCGGTCGCTGCAGCGGTTCCTGGACTATGTGCAGGGCCACACGCAGGTCTGGATCTGCCGGCGGCTCGATATCGCGCGCCACTGGCGGCAGGTGCACCCGTTTCCGGCCGGAGCCTGATGCCATGCCACTGCCACTGACACTGGATCAACTCAATGCCGCGCAACTGGACGACGCTGCGCGCATGCTGGCGGGGTTGCACGAGCATTCGCCCTGGATCGCCGGGCAGGCGCTGGCGCAGCGGCCCTTCCGCTCGCTGGCCCACCTCCAGCACTGCATGGTGCGGGTGCTGGCCACGGCCGGCCGCGACGCCCAGGTGACGCTGATTTGCGCCCACCCGGAACTGGCTGGCAAGGCCATGATCGACAACACGCTCACGGCCGAGTCGACCAACGAGCAGGCCAAGGCGGGCCTGACCCACTGCACGCCGCCGGAACTGGCCCGTATTGCCGAACTCAACGCCGCGTATAGGGCGAAGTTTGGTCATCCGTTCATCCTGGCCGTGCGCGGCCCGCGCGGCACCGGGCTGACCAAGCGCGAGATTCTGGCCACTTTCGAGCGCCGGCTGCAGCACCACCCGCAGTTCGAACTGCAGGAGTGCCTGCGCAACATCCACCGCATCGTGGAGCTCCGCCTGAACGACAAGTTTGGCGTCACGCCCGAGCTGGGCAACGATGTCTGGGACTGGCACGAGGCACTCAGTATCCACAGCGATCCGGGGTATGCCGAGCAGGGCCAACTCACCGTCACCTACCTCACCGAGGCCCACCGCGCCTGCGCCGCCCAGATCGCGGCGCAGATGCGCGACTGCGGCTTCGACGAGGTCAGCGTCGACGCCGTCGGCAATGTCGTCGGCCGCTACCACGCCGCGCAACCGGGTGCGCGCATCCTGCTCACCGGCAGCCACTACGACACCGTGCGCAACGGCGGCAAGTACGACGGTCGCCTGGGTATCTTCGTCCCCATGGCCTGCGTGCGCGAGCTGCACCGCGCCACACGGCGCCTGCCCTTTGCCATCGAGGTGGTCGGTTTTGCCGAGGAAGAGGGCCAGCGCTACAAGGCGACCTTCCTCGGTTCCGGCGCGCTGATCGGCCAATTCAACGCCGGCTGGCTGGAGCAGCAGGACGCCGACGGCATCACCATGCGTGCGGCCATGCAGCACGCTGGCCTGCGCATCGAAGACATCCCCTCGCTGCGCCGCAACCCCGGGAACTACCTGGGTTTTGTCGAGATCCACATCGAGCAGGGGCCGGTGCTCAACGAGATCGACCTGCCGCTGGGCATCGTCACCTCGATCAACGGCAGTGTGCGCTGCATGGTCGAGATCACCGGCACCGCCTGCCACGCCGGCACCACGCCGATGGACCAGCGCAGCGATGCCGCCGCAGCCGCAGCCGAGGTGGTGCTGGCCGCGGAGCAACGCGCACGCGAGGACGGCGATTCCGTGGCCACCGTGGGCCAGCTGCTGGTGCCCAGCGGGTCCGTCAACGTGGTGCCCGGGCGTTGCCAGTTTTCGCTCGACATGCGCGCGCCCACCGATGCACAGCGCGACGCGTTGGTGCACGACATCCTGGCGCATCTGCACTCGGTATGCGATCGGCGCCAGGTGCACTGCACGGTCGAAGAAACCCTGCGCGCCGCGGCCGCGCCCAGCGCTCCGCAATGGCAGGCACGCTGGGAGGCAGCGGTGGATGCGCTTGGTGTTCCCCTGCACCGCATGACCAGCGGCGCCGGCCATGACGCGATGAAGCTGCACGAGGTGATGCCCCAGGCGATGCTGTTCGTGCGCGGCCAGAATTCCGGCATCAGCCACAACCCGCTCGAGTCCACCACCAGCGACGACATGCAGCTCGCCGCGGACGCGTTCTCCCACCTTCTGGACCAGCTGGCCCGCCCGGCCTGAACACCACCATGACCACCTACCAGCAGCTCGACGCCTGGATCGATGCCCACTTCGACGAGCAGGTCCGCTTTCTGCAAGAGCTGATCCGCGTTCCCACCGACACGCCACCGGGCAACAACGCGCCGCACGCCGAGCGTACGGCCGAGCTGCTGCACGCCATGGGCATCGAGGCCGCGCACTACCCGGTGCCGCAGAACGAAGTGCGCGCCTGTGGCCTGGAGTCGATCACCAACCTCGTGGTGCGGCGCAAGTACGGCCCGGGGCGCACCGTGCTGCTCAATGCCCACGGAGACGTGGTTCCCCCCGGCGAGGGATGGACCCGAGACCCGTACGGCGGCGAAATCGAGAACGGCAGGATCTACGGCCGCGCGGCCGCTGTGAGCAAATGCGATTTCGCGACCTACACCTTTGCCACGCGCGCGCTCGAGGCGGTGGCGAAACCGACCAAGGGCAGTGTCGAACTGCTCTTCACCTACGACGAGGAATTCGGCGGCGAGGTCGGGCCAGCCTGGTTGCTCAAGCAAGGGATCATCCACCCCGACCTGATGATCGCGGCGGGCTTCAGCTACCAGGTGATCACCGCGCACAACGGCTGCCTGCAGATGGAGGTGACGGTGCACGGCAAGATGGCCCACGCGGCGATCCCCGATTCCGGCGTCGACGCGCTACAGGCCGCGGTGGCGATCCTGAACGCGCTGTATGCGCAGAACACCTTGTACCAGTCGATCACCTCCCGGGTGGATGGCATCAACCACCCGTACCTGAACGTGGGCCTGATCGAAGGCGGCACCAACACCAACGTGGTGCCCGGGCGCGTCAGCTTCAAGCTCGACCGGCGCATGATCCCCGAGGAGAACCCGGCCGAGGTCGAAGCCACGCTGCGCAGGATCATCCAGGACGCGGCCGCTGCTCGCCCCGGTGTCAGCGTGGATATCAAGCGCATCCTGCTGGCCAACGCGATGCGTCCCCTTCCCGGCAATGCACCGCTGGTGCAGGCGATCCAGACCCATGGCGAACAGGTGTTCGGCGAAAAAATCCCCGCGCTGGGCACACCGCTGTACACCGATGTCCGGATTTTCTGCGAGGCCGGCATCCCCGGCGTTATCTACGGTGCCGGCCCGCGCACCGTGCTGGAGTCGCATGCCAAGCGCGCCGACGAACGGCTCGAACTGGAAGACCTGCGCCGCGCGACCAAGGTGATTGCACGCGCGCTGCACGACCTGCTGGCGTGACAGGCCGGGCGGTCCGCTAGCGCCCCTTGAATTGCGGCTTGCGCTTGTCGAAGAAAGCCTGCACGCCTTCCTGGTGGTCGTCCGTCAGCAGCGCCAGCCCCTGGGCCCAGCCTTCGGCATCCAGCAAGGTCTCGAGGTCGGGCTGGTACATCAGCTTGAACATCTTCTTCGCCACCCCGAGGGCGAACGTCGGGCCACTGGCGAGTTCGCGCGCGTATGCCAGGGCTACGGCGTCGAGCGTGTCGTCCGGCACGACGCGATTCACGAGCCCCATCGACAATGCCTCCTGGGCATCGATGCGGCGGCCGGAATAGACCAGTTCCTTGGCGCGCAGCAGCCCGAGATGCTGCGTCAGAAAGTAGATCGCACCGCCATCGGGAACCAGCCCGACGTGCCGAAACACTTGTGTGTAACGTGCAGTGTCCGAGGCGATGATCGCGTCGCAGGCGAGCGCCATGCTCCAGCCGATGCCGGCCACCGCGCCGCGCGTGGCAGCCACCACGGGTTTCTCGATGTTGGCGAGATTGCGGACCATCCGGTGCGCCAGCTTGAGCAACTCACGTCCCGATGCCGGCGTGAACTGCCCCATCTTGCTGACATCGCCACTGGCGCAGAACGCCTTGCCGCTGGCGCACAGCAACACTGCACGTACCGCCGGGTCCCGCCCCGCGGATTCGAATGCGGTGCCCAGCGCTTCACGCATCTCCACGGTCAGCGCATTGAGCTTTTCAGGGCGATCGAGCGTGACGATCGCCACCGCATCGTCCACCTCATAACGGATA
>JANOUM010000375.1:0-2189 GCA_031416855.1 Rhodoferax sp.
CGTCGCTCTTGCCGAAACCCCGGTAATCCAGTGCCAGTACGGAGAAACCCAGTTCCTGCATGCGCCGGGCGCGGAACGCCGAACTGTGGACATTCCAGCGCGAGCCATGCAGGTACAGCATCACCGGTGCGTCGTGCGCCGATTCACCAGCCCGGGGCTCGGCCGCCAGCCACAGCCCGTGCAGCCGGGTGGGCTTGCCGGTGTGTCGGGAGTCAAAGTCGATCCAGATGTCCTGCATGCCGTCGGCCGCGCCGTAGCCGCCCCAGGTACGGTCGGTGGGCTGGAAAATCCATGCACCCTGCTTGTCGTGCAACGCCGCACAACCGGAGAGCATGGCCAGGGCGAGGGCAAAGGCGGAGACCAGGGGCCAGTGTTTCATGGCGCTATTTTGCCCAGCCCTGGCGAGGCTTGCCTGCCAGGGGCTGTGCGGTGCCGCACCACGGTCAGCGCCCGCGCAGGAACAACGCGTCCAGTTCCTTCAGGCTCACCTGCCGCCAGGTGGGCCGGCCATGGTTGCACTGGTCGGAGCGGTCGGTGGCCTCCATCTGGCGCAGCAACGCATTCATTTCTTCCAGCGTGAGTTTGCGGTTCGCGCGTACCGCGCCATGGCAGGCCATGGTGGCCAGCAACTCGTCGCGCGCCCGCTGCACCACGGTGCTGGCGTCGTGCTGGGCCAGCTCCGCCAGCACGCTGCGCGCCAGCCCGGCTGCGTCGCCGTGCGCCAGGGTTGATGGCACGGCGCGCACTGCCAGGCTGCCGGCGGACAAGGCGGTGATCTCCAGGCCCAGCAGGTGCAGCGTATCGGCCTGCGCCTCGGCGGTGGCGATTTCTTCGGCGGTCGCCGCGAAGCTGGCCGGGATCAGCAGCGGCTGGCTGGCCAGCGCCGGTGCGTCGACGGGTGCTGAGTCCGCCGCCGCGCGCAGCTGGTCCTTGAGGCGTTCGTAGACGATGCGTTCATGCGCGGCGTGCATGTCCACGATGACCAGGCCCTGGGCGTTCTCGGCCAGGATGTAGACGCCCCGCAACTGCGCCAGGGCACGGCCCAGGGGCCAGGCGTCTTCCGGCGCGGGCGCAGCAGGTGCGGTACCCGATGGACCGAGGGGTTCGGCTGCAGCGGCGGTTGGAGTGCGCCCGGGCGACACAGCCGGCGCCTCACCCGTTGTGGCGGCCGGTGGCCGGCTGATCTGCCACAGCGCTTCGATGTCCGACACCCGGTGCCCCGCAGCCGGCGCGAACGGCATGCCGGATTGCCGCCAGGACAGCTCGGTGCGCGAAGGTGTCGTACCGTCGTTCGGGGCGGCCGCAAGCGCGCTGCCGGCAGTGGCAGCGGGTACGCCAGCGCCAGCCCGCGGCACCGCCAGCGTGTCCTCCACGGCGTGGCGCACCGCCTGGTGCACCTCGCGGCCGTCCCGGAACCGCACCTCGATCTTGGTCGGGTGCACATTCACATCGACCCGGCGCGGGTCGATATCTAGGAACAACACATAGACCGGCTGGCGCTGGCCATGCAACACGTCGTCGTAGGCCGCGCGCACCGCGTGCGACAGGACCTTGTCGCGCACGAAACGCCCGTTGACGTAACAAAACTGCTGATCGCCGCGTGCCCGTGCCGCGTCGGGTATGCCGACCCGACCGCGCACGCGCACAGGGTGGACCGCGTCACCCCGCGAGGCCAAACCCGCCGCACCACGATGCAGGAAATCCACCCGCACCGAGCGCTGCAAAAAATCGTCGCCCAGCACATCGGCCATGCGTTGTACGGTGGCGGCCTCCAGGTCATCGGGCGAGGCTGCCGGCGTGGTTTTCTGCCGCCACTGCTCGACGAGTTTTCCTTCGTGCCACACCGCAAACCCCACATCCGGCCGGGCCAGTGCCTGGCGGCGGACTGACTCCACGCAATGCGCGAGTTCGGTGGCATCGGTCTTGAGAAACTTGCGCCGCGCCGGGGTGCTAAAGAACAACTCCTTCACCTCTACGGTGGTGCCAGTGCCGCGCGCCACCGGCCGCAACTCGCCAGTGCGGCCATCGAGTGCGAAGGCTCCGCCGGCCCCAAGCGCACGCGACGACAGCGTGCAATCGGCAATCGCATTGATGGCGGCCAGCGCCTCGCCCCGAAAACCAAAGGTGCCCACCTCTTCGAGGTCGTGCAGGTTGCTGATCTTGCTTGTCGCATGGCGCTTGAGCGCGAG
>JANOUM010000376.1:0-4276 GCA_031416855.1 Rhodoferax sp.
AGCGCGGCGAGCGCATTGGCGACGCGGCGCGAGCGCGCGGCAATGGCTTTGTAGGTGCAGCGGTGGATATCGCCTTCCACGCGCCGCGAGACGACTTCCTGCTCGGGGTGGTGGCGCTCTGCGTGCGTGATGAGCGAAGAAATCAGCAGGGGCTGCTGCATCATCTGGCCGAACATGGCGTCTCCTTGGCGGTTCTTGAGGGTTCTTGGGGGGGTGTGCCATTCTGGCCGATGCGCCGGGCAGCCTGCCTACGGGGACACGCGGGGTTGACGCCCAGACCCAGCCCAGTGAGGTCTTCGTGGCGGGTTGTCAGGGTCTGGGAGCAGGCACGGCCTTGTCGCTCCAGAACTGGCCGCCGGTGGCCCAGTCGTGACGCTCCCCGTCGCGAACGATCACGTCGACGCTGTCGAACGACCACCCGTACTCGGAGTCGCTGTTCAAGACCTTGAAGTAGCGGCCGCAGTTTCCGCTCAAACCGTTCGCAGATTTACGCCAGGCACGGCATTGGGTGACGACGTGGCTGCGTTGGTACAACGACGAACATCGGCACAGCGCCATCCGCTTCGTGACCCCGGCGCAGCGCCATGCACAAGTCGATCAACAAATGCTGCAAGCACGCGCGGCAGTCTATGAACTGGCTCGGCAACAAAACCCGCTTTGCGGGTCAGCTCAGACCCGCAATAGGCGCTTCATCGACGCCGTCCACCTCAACCCAGACGGTCCTCTTCAGGGGACTTCCGGCGAGCAGTCACCCTGATCATAGGGATGGCGAACCCTTGCGCTGGTGCGCACGATGTGGTCCCAGTCAAACTTCCTGCCGGCAATGTCTGCGCATAGACGTCCGGGAGGCCATGGGCCTTTGGATCGGTATAGGAATGCCAGTCGTCACCCAGCACCCGCTCCCCAGATCCGTGCTTGCGGAGCATCCGTTTTCTCAACGCCGTCTTCACCGCCAGCAGCTTGGCGTGCATGCGCTTGCCGCTGGACATGCTCAACACCCTGCACCTGCCCTTCCCGGTCTTGCCGCAGCAACGCGTGAAGCCCAGGATGGCCCAGCTCACTACCCGGCCTGCACGGCCCCTGTCAACGCTTCGCCCACACCCTCACCCATGTCCACGCCTGACTCGGGGCCGCCGTCGCTGGCTCAAGCCTTCAACGCATGAAACTTTCATTCACGACACCTTGCCGGTTTTGACCGGCGCACGGAGACCCACGATGAGCAACGAGGTTGATCGATTTCGCTGCCAGGTCATCAGTGCGCGAGGGTGCGGCGAGGCTGAGAATGGGGTCATCGCCGCGCTGACTTCGATTGGGAGCGTTGCGGTGGAGTGCAAGGAGTTCTTCACCGTCGACACGGCGTCTTCGCGGCCTGATGGTGTGTTCTTCATGGCCCAGGGGTTCAACCTGGAGCATTTGCGGGACCAGATTGCACACGCGCGCGCTGCGTGCCCGCATGCTGCCATCCTGGCTGGCGGCACGGGGTTGAGCGCCGACGACATCATGTCCTTGATGGCCTCTGGCGCCTTTGACTACGTGACGATTCCTTCTGCTCCCGAGGAACTGGTCGCCCGAGTGCTGCGCGCCTTGGGCGCTGTGCCGCCACAGGCTCGCGCCACCCTGCAGCGATCGACCCGGGTGCGAATTCCAAACTTTGTCTACGCCAGCGAGGCTGTGGGGCGGCTTGCTGCAAGACTGGAGACGATCGCCGGCTGCCCCGCCAACGTTCTGATCATGGGCGAAACCGGGACCGGCAAGGAAGTCTGTGCGCAAGCCGTGCACTATCTTTCGGCGCGAAGTTCCAGGCCATGGGTGGCCGTCAACTGCGGCGCCCTGCCGGTGGAACTCGTTGAAACCGAACTCTTCGGGCATGTGAAGGGGGCTTACACCACCGCCCACGCGAGCCGCTCCGGCCTCGTGCGAGAGGCGGAAGGCGGCACCCTGTTCCTGGATGACGTCGACTGCCTGCCATTGGCAGCGCAGGCCAAGCTGTTGCGCTTTCTGCAAGAGGGCGAGTACCGCCCGGTCGGATCCAACACCGTCATGCATTCCGACGTTCGGGTGATCGCGGCCAGCAACGGCAACCTCAACACCCTCGCCACGCAGGGCCGCTTTCGGCAGGACTTGTACTTCCGACTGAACGTGCTGAACCTGGTCTTGCCGCCGCTGCGCGAACGCAGCGATGACATTCCGGTGTTGGCGCTGCACTTTACGCAGCAGTTCTCACGCCAGTTCAACCGGGTGGTCGGAACGCTGTCGCCCAGCGCCATCCGCAAGCTGTTTGCACACCACTGGCCCGGCAATGTGCGGGAACTGAAGCACGTCATCGAGCGCGCCGTGTTGATGTGCAACGGGCCGATACTGCTCGCTGACGACATCGAAATCGATCTCGGCAACGTGGCTCCCGCTGACGAAGACTGTTTTCGCGCCGCCAAGGCCCGGGTGATCGAGAACTTTGAGCGTGGGTACCTGGAGAAACTGCTCGCGGCCCACGGTGGCAACGTCACGCACGCGGCCAAAGCAGCGCAGAAGGACCGGCGAGCATTCTTCGAGTTGATGCGCAAACACCTGCTCGCACCCCAGCGCTTCCGAGCCATCCCAGAGGGTGCCCCGGCGCGCTGAGCAGGTCGTGAGCAGGGAGCGCCGGGCGGCGCGGTACGCAGGGCTGCACCGCAGCGCTGCCGCCTCGGAGCAGTCTTTGCGGGCGGCAGCAAAGCCTACTGGCTGACCCTGCCCGGCGCATCGCATTCGGCCGTCGCCCCGCTGAACCGTCGTTCCTCGTCCCGTCGGCCGCACTCTCCGTGCGGCTGCTTCGGCTGCGCCTGCAGCCAAAAGGCCTGCCCACCTTGCCGCTGCGCGCTTCGAACGCGTGATGGCCCGTCCCATCCACCAGGACAAAGACCCGCAATGCCCGGACAAAAAGCCCCTGCCATCAATTCTCAGGAGAGCGCCCGTGCCACGGCGTTCCTCCGCCAGTCCTGCATGGGCAAAAGTGTCCTGGCCCGATCTTGGCAACACGGTGCGCTTGCTTTGTGAATCAATAACTTGCCGTTGCCGCAGCGCGTGGTGCAGGACTTGCGTATGGATAGCTCACAGGTAGACGCGCATGGACGACGACCTTTCATTGCGATCGATCGTGGGAACACTGGCTGTTTACCTCCATGCCCATCCGTTCGCCTGCGATTCGGCTGAGGGCATAGGGCACTGGTGGTTCGAAACCGAGGTGGCAATGGTCGATCTGATGGCAGCGTTGGAGTGGGCGCGGCTTCACCACTTGATCGAAGAGTTGAAGGCGGCCGACGGGCACGTGCGCTACCGGCGTCTTGCCACTGTCGAGCAACTGACTGCGCTGATTGCCAACATCGGCAGCGGGCCGAACGGCGACGCGTGATGACGCCCTCTCCCACCAGGCTCACCTGGCAGGGCTGAAGCGACATGGCCAACCACCGCGCCATCGCCGCCACCAGCCAGGCCCTCGCCGGGCTCATCCGCGACCACTATCCGCGCGACGAGTTCGGCGCCGGGCTGGAGGTCAAGCTCTACCAGATGCGCGACTTCGAAACGCCGATGCAGGATGGATTTTCGGTCTGCCTGTACCGCGTTGCTGTCAACGGCTCGGTGCGCAACCTGACGATGCGCCGCTCCGCCGACGGCAAGCGTTTCCGGCCCTCGCTGCCGCTCGACCTGCATTACATGGTCACCCCGTGGGCGCAAGACGCCGAGATGCAGCATCGCATGCTCGGCTGGGTGATGCGTCTGATGGAGGACACCGGCACGCTGTCGGCCGGCCACCTGAACCACTACCTCAGCGAGACCGACACCTTCGCGCCGCACGAGGCTCTCGACCTCGTCTGCGACCCGCTGTCGCTGACCGATTACCTGACGCTGTGGGATCGGCTGCAGCCGCGCCTGCCGGCCTCGGCCACCTACACGCTGCGCATGGTGTTCATCGATTCCGACGTCCCCGTCGAGGACGGCGCGGCGGTGCAGACGCGGCGTTTCGACGTGCGCAAGGTGGTGACATGAGCGTCGCGATGCAGCGGCTCGAGGTGCTGGCCCGCCACGCCGCGATCGGCGTGCGTTTCTGGGACGTGTCCGGTGCCACCTCGCTGATCGACGGCCTGCAAGTCGAGGTGTTCCCGCGCGCCAACCCGCGCGCCGCCAAGCTGATGAAGGCGAACCCGAGCGGCGTCTATGTCGGTCACGCCGTCAGCGGGTTGCACGATTTCGAGTACTCCGACGTCGACCCGCCCGCGCTGTGGGGCACGGCCGAGGCCGC
>JANOUM010000377.1:0-5409 GCA_031416855.1 Rhodoferax sp.
TGGGCCGAGCGGTCGGACATCGGCAGCAAGCGGAATGCGGGCAGATCGGGGCGCATGATCACTTCCAGGAACTTCCAGTAACTTCCAGAACAGCAACCAGCGCAACACCCCCCACAAGGTGGCAACACCCATCAAGGAATGAAGGTCTTGCGCGTCGAACTACTAACGGATAGTCAGGTAGGCGCTGACAGACACCACCGCGAAGTGCCCGAGGTCCAGCACGACCAGGCCAATCGCGCCGCGCGAGCGGGTGTCATCGGCAATACAGGCGACGCGCCAGCGTCGCGTGGCCCAATTGAACATCACCCCGAGGCCCCACAGTTTCTTTGATCATCCGGGGCGTCTCTCAGGATTCATGAAAGTTAGCGAGCCGACGGTCCGCGACTGGTTGTACATCGCGCATGACACATTCCTGTGGCGCCATGTCCCCGCCCGGGACCGCTCAGCGGCCAAGCAACTTGTGAAGCACCCCAAGGGTTGCCTGCGTGACAGCGGCTTTCTGCACCGGTTGCTTAGTACCACCGGGCTGGATGCCTGTGAAGTACGGGTGACACACCCAGCGTCAACGTTTATCCCAAGAATCGGGCGCATAGTCGACCGCGGGAGCTTCAGGCGTTCGCGAGCTGCAAGCCCTTTTCGATACGCTCGATGCGCTCCGACATCCGGTCAAACCCCACTTGTTGCTGCGCGATGCTGGATGCCAGATGGCCGGTGTGTTGCAGGATCGTCCCTTGCGTTGCCTCGACGGTCGCCAGCCGGTGTTTCACCTCGCGCATGTCGCCCGCCATCAGGTCGATCTTCTCGCGCATGTGACGCAAGTGCTCAAGAATGAAGCTATCGACGTTTTCCATGATTTCAGTTTACTCGTTAGAGAACCGGTTGAAAAGCCAAAAGAGCAGGGGCAAAGGAGCAGGGGCAAAGGGTCAAGCAGGGGCAAAGGGTCAGGTCTTGTATTGCCACAAGCAGGGGCAAAGGGTCAGGTCTTGTATTGCCACATGTCACACCCAAAAAGCGACGAGCAGGGGCAAAGGGTCAGGTCTTGTATTGCCACATGTCACACCCAAAAAGCGACGTGAAGGATGTCGCAATGCAAGACCTGACCCTGGATCCTGCTCAATGCAAGACCTGACCCTGGATCCCTGGATCCTGGACCCATGATCCTGGACGCAGGCGCTCAAAATAGTGCCCGACGGTGTCATCGACAAAATAGCGGACGTCGCTTGGGTCGATCTGCTCCAGCGGCATCGACTGTGCGGCTTCCCGTGCCTGCTGTTGCCGCAGGGCGTGATCGGTGCTGGCTGCTTGCCTGGGGTTCTCCTGGCGGCGGTCAGTGCTGGCCTTCGGGCATCGCGACCACCAGGCCATCCAGCGCATGGGTGATCTGGATCTGGCAGGCCAGGCGCGAGTTGGGCTGGGTCACCGCGGCAAAGTTAAGCATGTCCTCTTCCATCGCGATGCGCGTGCCGGTGCGCCCTTCCCAGGCCGGATCCACATATACGTGGCAGGTGGCGCAGGCGCATTGGCCGCCGCAATCGGCGTCGATGCCGGGCACGTTGTTGTCGATCGCGGCGCGCATCAGGGAAAGGCCCACGGTACCCTCGACCGTGTGTTGTTTGCCGTTGTGTTCGATGAAGGTGACTTGGGGCATGGCGTTGTTTCAGTGAAAGGAAAAGGAGGGGCAGGGGTGGTCGTAACTTGTCAGTAGCTGGGCCGGTGCTTGCGGATCGATTGCTGCACGGCGTCGGCCACCACAAAACCGGTGCCGAACTTGCGCGCCAGTTCGTCGGCCCGGCGCAGGAAGGCGTCGATGCCCATGCCATAGATGAACTGCATCGCCCCGCCGGTCCAGGCCGGGAAACCGATGCCGAAAATTGAACCGATGTTGGCGTCATGCACGGTGGTGAGCACGCCTTCGCTCAGGCAACGCGCGGTCTCGATAGCCTGGCGGTACAGGATGCGGTCTTTCACCTCCCTGATGTCCCAGGCTACACCGGGCTTTTCGAACAGGGGTTTGAGGTTCGGCCACAAGGTTTTCCTGGCACCTTTCTCCGCAGGGTAGTCGTAGAAGCCGCCGCCACCGGCACGGCCGGGGCGCTTGAATTCCTTCACCATGCGTTCCACCAGCAGCTGGCCGGGGCCGGCCTCGTAGGTCTTGGCCTCGGCGGCGAAGTCCACACGCGTCTGATCGAGCACATGCACGCTGAGCGACAGCGAGGTTTCGTCGATCACGGCCAGCGGGCCGACCGGCATGCCGCACTGGATGCCGGCGTTCTCGATCACCGCTGCCGGTATGCCTTCGCTGAGCATGGTCGTGCCCTCGGTGACGAAGCTGCCGAAGGTGCGGCTGGTGTAGAAACCCCGCGCGTCGTTGACCACGATCGGGATCTTGCCAAGGGCCTGCACGTAGTCGTAGGCGCGGGCCACGGTTTCGTCGTCAGTCTGTTTGCCGCGAATGATCTCCACCAGTTTCATCTTGTCGACCGGGCTGAAGAAATGGATGCCGACGAACTTGTCCGGGTGGGCGCTGGCCGTGGCCAGGCCGCTGATGGGCAGCGTGGAGGTGTTGCTGGCGAAAAACCCTCCGGGCGCCAGCATCGGTTCGGCCTCTTTGGTGACACTCGCCTTGAGCGTACGCTGCTCGAACACCGCCTCGATGATCAGATCGCAGCCCTGCAGGTCACCGATGTTGGCGGTCGGCGTGATGCGAGCCAGCAGTTCGGACTGGTCGTGCGGACTCATGCGGCCCTTGTCGACGCGCGGCTGGGTGATCTGCAGGCTGTAGGCCTTGCCATTCTCGGCCCGGGCGAGGTCGACATCCTTGAGCACGGTGCTGATCCGGCGACTGGCCTGCGCATAGGCGATGCCGGCACCCATCATGCCGGCGCCCAGCACACCCACTCTGGAAGGCTGATAGCGTGCAATGCCCTTGGGCCGCGACTGCCCGGACTTAATCGCGTTCAGGTTGAAAAAGAATGTGTTGATCATGTTCTTCGCCACCGGGCTGACGATCAGCCGGGCCAGGTAACGCGACTCGATGCGCAGGGCCGTGTCGTAGTCCACCAGCGCACCTTCCACCATCGCGGCCAGGGCGAACTCCGGCGCCGGGTAGAGGCCGCGCGAGTTCTTCTTGATCATGGCCGGCGCAACTGCCAGGCCGGCCTTGACCTGCGCGCTGATAGCGCCGCCTCCAGGAATCTTGTAGTTCTTCTCATCCCAGGGCTGGATGGCCTGCGGATGCGCGTCGATCCAGGCCAGCGCCTTGTCGCGCAATTGGCTGGCGTCGGGCACGAGTTCGTGCACCAAGCCGAGTTCCAGCGCCTCACGGGGGCCGAACAGCTTGCTTTCCAGCAAGTACGGCTGGGCACCCATCAGGCCCAGCAGGCGCGTCATCTTGGTGATGCCACTGGCCCCGGGGATCAGGCCAAGCGTGACTTCGGGGAATCCGAACTGGATCTTGCGGTCATCGACAGCGATACGGCAGTGCGCGACTAGCGCAAGCTCAAAACCACCACCGAGCGCCGTACCGTTGAGGCAGGCGACGACGGGTTTGCCCAGGGTCTCCAGGGTACGGAAATTTTTCTTGGTCTGCTCGATGTCCCGGAACACCGCCGGCGCATCGGCGGACGTAAGCCGCATCGTGCTCTTGAGGTCGGCACCGGCGAAGAAGGTGCTTTTGTTCGACGTCAGGAGGATGCCCCGGATGGTGTCCTTGTCCTGCACCACCCGGGCCGCGACTTCGGTCAGGTCCTGCTGCCAGTCCCGGCACATGGTGTTGACCGGAGAGCCGGGTTCGTCGAAGGTGATGGTGGCAATGCCGTCGGCGATCTCGTACTGGATGGTTTTCATGGGTTGGCGATCAGATGCGCTCGACGATGGTGGCAATACCCATGCCACCACCCACACACAGGGTGGCCATGCCGAAACGCAGTCCGCGGCGGTGCAGTTCGTCGATCAGGGTATTGAGGATCATGGCGCCGGTAGCGCCCAGCGGATGGCCCATCGCGATGGCGCCACCGTTCACGTTCACCTTGTCGTGCGGCACGCCCATTTCCTTCATGAACCGCATCGGCACCGCCGCGAACGCCTCGTTGATCTCGAACAGGTCGATCTGGTCGATGGTCATGCCGGCCTTGACCAGCGCCTTGCGCGCAGCCGGCATCGGCCCGGTGAGCATGATGGTGGGGTCGGCGCCGCTGAGCGCGGCCGCCACGATACGCGCACGCGGCGTGAAACCGTGCGTCCGGCCCGCGGCCTCCGAGCCGATGAGCACGGCGGCGGCGCCGTCCACGATGCCCGACGAATTGCCGGCATGGTGCACATGGTGAATACGCTCCACTTGCGGGTAACGCGTCAGGGCCACCTGGTCGAAACCCATGGCGCCGATTGCCTCGAAGGCCGGTTTGAGCGAAGCCAGCCCGTGCATCGTGGTGTGTGGCTTGATGAACTCATCGTGGTCGAGGATGATCTGGTCCAGGAAATCCTTCACCGGCACGACCGAACCGGCGAAGAAACCACCTTCACGGGCGCGCGCCGCGCGTTTCTGGCTCTCCAGGGCGAAGGCGTCCACGTCGTCACGTGTGAAACCTTCGATCGTGGCGATCAGGTCGGCGCCGATGCCCTGCGGCACGAATGCCGTGGCACTGTTGGTCTCGGGATCGTGCGCCCAGGCACCGCCGTCGGAGCCAATGGGCACGCGGCTCATGCACTCGACACCGCCGGCGACCACCAGGTCTTCCCAGCCCGAACGCACCTTCTGGGCCGCCATGTTCACCGCCTCCAGCCCGGAAGCGCAAAACCGGTTGAGCTGTACGCCGGAGCAGCGGAAGTCCCAGCCGGCCTTGAGCGCCGCCACCTTGGCGATCACCGAGCCCTGTTCGCCGGACGGCGATACGACGCCCATGACCACGTCGTCTACCTGCCCGGTGTCGAAATCGTTGCGCCGCTGCAGCTCGGTGAGTACGCCGGCCAGCAGATTGACCGGTTTCACCTCGTGCAGGCTGCCGTCTTTTTTGCCTTTCCCGCGCGGTGTGCGGATGGCGTCGAACACAAAGGCTTCTGTCATTTTGGTGGCTCCGGATTAGATCGAAACGAGTATATTCATCCGACCCGCAGGCGGCTATCGTTACTGTCACCGAGGCGCAGTTGCAGTCAGTACACCAACAGGCGACAGAACAGCATGATCGAGCGCACCCTTTTCAGCCCTGAGCACGAGGCATTCCGCGACAGCTACCGGCGCTTCTCCGACCAGGAGATCGCGCCGCACCACGAAGGGAGACGGAAATTGCAGAAGTACCACTTTTCTCCGCCTGTCATTGCGGCCCCGGATCGAGTCCGGGGTTGCAGCACCGGCAATCCATGGATGCCCCCGGATCGAAGTCCGGGGCAGGCTCATCAAGCCCGGCATGACAG
>JANOUM010000378.1:0-1505 GCA_031416855.1 Rhodoferax sp.
CGCCAGGTATTCCAGGTTCACTTGGTGCACGATGCCAAAGCCCGGCGGCACGACGCCAAAGGTGCTGAAGGCGTCCATGCCCCACTTCATGAACTGGTAGCGCTCCTGGTTGCGCTTGAATTCCAGCTTCATGTTCAGGTCCAGCGCCTTCGGCGAGCCGAAGTGGTCGATCATGATGCTGTGGTCCACCACCAGGTCCACCGGCACCAGTGGCTCAATGCTCTTCGGGTCGCGCCCCATCTTCTCGGCCACGTTGCGCATGGCGGCCAGGTCAGCCAGCAGCGGCACACCGGTGAAGTCCTGCAGCACCACGCGCGCCACAACGAAGGGAATCTCTTCGGTGCGCGGCGCGTTGGCACCCCACTGCGCGAGCTGTGCCACATGCTCCTTCGTCACCTTCCGGCCGTCGCAATTGCGCAGCACACTTTCAAGCACGATGCGGATGCTGACAGGCAGGCGGTTGACGTTCGGGAACTTGCGCGCCAGCGCGGGCAGCGAATAGAACTGCCCTTGTTTGCCGGATGCGGTGGTGAAGGACTTGAGGGTGGTGGCGTAGGCGTGTTTGGCGGCAGTCATGTGGGGCTCCGGGCCGGGGGGGACCGCGTGATTATGCGAGCCGGCACGCCCTGCCCTACAGTGCGCCCATGCCCGACACCTACATCCCGCGCCGCGTCGCGCAGTCCGTCCACTTGCCCGTGCGCGGCCTGAGCTACCACGCACACATGTGGGGCAACGCCTCGCTCGTCACGCCGGAACGCCCACCACTGCTGATGCTGCACGGCTGGATGGACGTGGGCGCGTCGTTCCAGTTTGTCGTCGATGCGCTTGCCGGAGCAGAGGGCTTCGAGCGCTGGGTGATCGCCCCCGACTGGCGCGGCTTCGGCCTGACCGAGACGCCGAAGGCCGACACCTACTGGTTCCCCGACTACCTGGCCGACCTGGACGCCCTGCTCGACACGCTGGTGCCGGCGGCCACTTTCGGCGCCATCGACCTGCTGGGCCACAGCATGGGCGGCAACGTGGTGATGAACTATGCCGGCCTGCGACCGGCGCGCATCCGTCGGCTCGTCAACCTCGAAGGCTTCGGCATGCCGCGGACCGAGCCGCACCAGGCGCCGCGGCGGCTGGTGCAGTGGCTCGACGAGCTCAAGACCGCGCCCACGCTGCGCACCTATGCCAGCGTCGACGACGTGGCGGCGCGGCTGGTCAAGAACAACCCGCTGCTGAGTGCCGACAAGGCGGCCTGGCTGGCGCCGCACTGGTCGCGCCTGGCTGCCGATGGCCAGTGGCACATCCAGGGCGACCCGGCGCACAAGCGCGCCAACCCGGTGCTGTACCACGTCGACGAAATCCTGGCCGCCTGGCAGCTCATCACCGCGCCGCTGCTGTGGGTCGAGGGCGACCGGACCGACGTCTCCAAGTGGTGGGGCCACCGCTATCCGCGCAGCGAGTTCGATGCCCGCTTGGCCCTGGTGCCGCAGACCCAGCGCGTGAGGCTGTCGCCG
>JANOUM010000379.1:0-1642 GCA_031416855.1 Rhodoferax sp.
GGCTGCACAAAGGACAGTCCCAGCGGCGCCGAGTGCGACGGCAGGGCGAAGTCCGGGCGCACTGCAGCCTGGACTTGTTTGTCGTTCTGGGGCTTCACGCGGCGGTCGACGTTGGGGCCCCAGTACGCGTAAGGCCAGCCATAGAACACACCTTCTCGCACCGAAGTGAGGTAATCCGGCACGAGGTCGGGGCCGAGTTCGTCGCGCTCGTTCACCACAGCCCAGAGTTGCCGGCTTGCAGGCTCGATGGCCAGCGCCGTGGGATTGCGCAGGCCGGTCGCGAACGTGCGCGTTGCGCCACTGCTGGCATCGACCTGCCAGACCATGGCGCGGTTCTCCTCCACCGCCATGCCGCGCTCTCCGATGTTGCTGTTGGAGCCGATGCCGACGTAGAGATAGCGGCCGTCTGCATCGGCCGCGAGAGATTTCGTCCAATGGTGGTTGATCGCTGAAGGCAACTTGGCCACCGTCACAGGCGCCGCGGTGGACCGTGTCTGCCCGACGACGAACTCGAACCGCACCAGCGCATCCTGGTTGGCGACATACAGCTTGTTTCCAACCAGCGCCAGGCCGTAGGGTGCATTGAGGTTCGCCGCGTAGACCCAGCGGCCTTCGTAGGTGCCATCGCCATCGGCATCTCGCAGCAAGCTCAGTTGGTTGCCGCCTTTGACGGACGTGCTGCCCTTGGACTTGAAGATGCCGGCGATGTAGTCCTTCGGTCTCAGTACGGGTGCGCCCCCGCCCTTGCCCTCGGCAACCAGGATGTCGCCGTTGGGCAGCACCAGCGTCTGCCGCGGGACTTTCAGGTCGGTGGCGATGGCCTTGATGGTCCAGCCTTGCGGCACCAAGGGACGGCGGTCGCCCCAGCCTGCGGGTTCTGCGATGCGCATGCTCGGCAGCAGTCCCCGCTGCGGTGGCGGTAGGTCCGGGTTGCCGTATTGCGCGCCGCTCGCTTCGGCCGCTGCGACGGCAAAGGTCGTTGTGGTTCCCAGCATCACCACTGCAACGATGGCACCTGCGATGCGCCGAGCCCGGGTCGTCATGCCGTCCTGCGCAAAGAGCCTGCGAGCCCGACCGCGCTGGCCGTCGCGGCGAGCACCACCACCACGGCCGACAGGATCAATCCGGTCGGCATCGCTGCCCAGCCGTCCTTGCCGTGGACCAAGGCATTGATGAAGCCGACGACGAAGGTAGCCAGCAACAACGTCAGATAGATCAGGCTTCGACGATGGCGGTTAGCGGACGAGCGCAGCACATCCACTGCACCCCACAGCAGCACTGGGCCCGCTATCAGCAAGCCTCCCGCGATCAACCACGCGGCAAAGTTGACCCACTGGATTTGGTGGCTGGTGGAGTAGGCCCAGTCGCTGAGCAGCGCGCCCAGAAACAGCGGCACGGAGGACAAGGCGAAGACGGCATGCATGGTCGTGAGCACGATCGCCCATTGCAAGGCGGGTGTCTGTTCGCTACCGAACAGCGCGCGATTGCTGTCTGTGCTGTGATGTAAGTGGGAACGGCCGCCTTGAACTGGGTTTGCGCCCAAAGCGGAGGAACATGCCATGGACGAATCAAGGAAGTGGGTCCCGTACTGCGGCGAGGCGCCCGGCCCAGAAATCTGGCTGAGCCGCTGGAATCTGGATCC
>JANOUM010000380.1:0-4607 GCA_031416855.1 Rhodoferax sp.
CCTGATCATCCTGGACGATGCACTGGTGCACAGCGATGACCAGCGCATGGAGCAGATGAAACGGGTGCTCTTCGATGCGGCGCAACGCCACCAGGTGCTGCTTTTCACCTGCCACCCGCTGGCCTGGCGCGACATGGGCGCGGTGCCACGCGCAATCATGCCGGCCGAATCGAGTGCTATCTCCAGACCGGACTAGGGAAAACCCGTCCCTGCTCGACCGTTCACCGCCTGCCGTTGCGCCCGTGTAGCATCGGCAGCACGCCAAATGCTGGCGCGCAACCCGCAGGGACGTCCTTGAACGCCGATCCATTCCTCTTTGTACTGACCACACCAATCGGCCTGTTTGCCTGCCTGTCGACCATCCTGGTGTCCATGCTGGTTTGGCTCGGGCTGCGCAGACGCTGGAGCACACCGGGATACCCGGGTTCGGCGCGCCGCGCAGAGCGCGTGGTGCTGATCGTGAGCACCTTGGCCGCACTGCTGGTGGTGGTCGGTGCCGGTGTACTGATGCAGCAGCGCGACGCCCGCGCGGCGATGCAGCGTGAGCTGGCCGAGAGGTCGGCTCAGGCGCAGGCGCTTCGGACGCAGATCGGGTCCGAAATCGACGCGGCGCGCAAGCTGCTGGCAGACCGTGCGGTTGACAAAATCGCGCAGGAAAAGCTGGCGGAAGCCCGTGCCGAACTGGCCCGTTTTATTCCGTTCCAGGACCCGCGTATCCTGCAGATGGTTGCGCTGATCGACCAGGAACTGGCAGTTCGAGAGTCGCTCAGGCAACGCGCATTGTTGGGCGCCGGCCAGTAGTTTCAGTCGGCGCTCCAAGGGCTACAGCCCCATCTCCTTGGCGATGATGCTGTACTGGATTTCGTTGGTTCCACCACCCACCATGGCGTGTTTGGCTTCGCGGAAGTAGCGCTCCATGTCCATCTCCGGCAGTTGCGCGTAACCACCGAGCGCCTGCATGCCGTTGAACGCTGTGCCAAACAGGGTCTTGGCCGCGAATACCTTCGCCATCGACACTTCCTTGACGGCCCGCTCGCCCCGCGCCATCTTGGTCGCGGCCGCGTAGGTCAGGAGCCGCGCGGCCTCGATCTCGGATTCGTTCTCTGCCATGCGGTGTTTCAGGACCTGGAACGAAGACAGTGGCTTGCCGAACTGCTTGCGGTCCTTGGTGTAGCGCCGCGTATCGTCCAGCGCGGTGCGCGCGTTGCCGATGTAGGACGCAGCCAGGCTGAGTCGTTCGTGTTCCAGGTGCTCGCCGATGTAGGTCCAGCCCTTGCCGACTTCTCCGATCAGGTTCTCCCTGGGCAGCCGTACGTCGTCCAGGTAGAGCTGCGTCGTGCCGAGGCTGCGGCGCACGATGGTGTTGAGCTTGGTGATCGTCAGGCCCCGGGTGGTGTTGGGCAGCAGGAACAGGCTCAGTCCCGCATAACGCTCCTCGCCGGTCCGGGCCATGATCACGATGGTGGTGTTGGGCAGGTGTGCGCCGGAGCAGAAGGTCTTGCTGCCGTTGAGCACCCAGGTGTCGCCGTCCAGTACGGCTTTGGTTTTGGCGGCGGCTGCGTCAGAGCCCGAGCCCGGCTCGCTGATCGAGATCGAGAAGGTCGCGTCGCCGCGCAGGAACGGTGGCAGGTAGCGGCTCTTTTGTTCCGGCGTACCGTGGCTCGAGAGGTTCGTCGCGGTGAACATCGAGGTCATCAGGCAGGCGGCGGTGTCCAGGCTGTACTTGGCGATGGCCTCGCAGAAGATCGCGAACATGACCGGGTCGGCCGCTACCCCGCCGTCCTCCTCGGGCAGGAGCAGGCCGAGCCACCCCTGCGACGCCATCTTCTTGTAGATCTCGTAGGGGAATTCGCGACTGGCGTCGTGGGCACGCGTGTATTCGCGGCCCACTTCCTTTTCCATGAAGTGGTGCAGCGTGTCATGCCACATGCGCTGCTCGTCGGTGAAGCGGAAATCCATGTTGTGTACTCCTGTACTTTATTCGGGCTGGATCCCGGCTTCCTTGACCAGCCGTGTCCATTTGGCGACTTCCTGGTGCGCCCAGGTGGTGAATTCAGCGACCGGCAGCGGGCTCGGATCCGCCCCCAGGTCGAGGAAGCGCTGGCGCACGTCGGGCAACTGCAGCGCCTTGGTGACCTCCGCGTTCAGCCGCGCCACCACCGCCCTGGGCGTGCCGGCTGGCGCGTACAGGGCGATCCAGCCGGACAGGTCGTAGTCGGGCACGCCGCTCTCGGCGATCGTGGGCAGATCCGGCATCAGCGTACTGCGCTGGATCGATGTGACGGCAATCGGGCGCAACTGGCCGGACTTCAGCATGCCCTGGGCGGCCGCGATGTCGGTGAACATCATATCGACGCGCCCGGCTACCACTTCGGTCATGGCCGGCGGGTTGCTCTTGAAGGGAATACGGAGCAGCTTCCAGCCGACCTGTTTGGCCAGGTTCTCGCTCATGACGACACCACTCGCATTGCCGGTGGCGAGGGTCAGTTCGCGCGTCTTGCCGTAGGCGATAAGTTCGCGCATGGTCTTCACCGGCAGGTTCGGGTTGGTCACGATGATGCTGGTGAAGATGGCCACGCGGTTGACCGGCTCGAAGCCCTTGATCGGGTCGTAGCGCAGTTCGCGCATCAGCGCCGGATTGGCGCCGTGCGTGGAATTGGTGCCCATGACCAACGTGTAGCCATCCGGTTTGGCCTTGGAGACGAATTCGGCGGCGATGGCGCCATTGGCGCCCGGCTTGTTGTCGATCGTGACCGTCTGGCCGAGTGCGTCGCCGAGCTTTTGCCCGAGCAGGCGCGCGCCCACGTCGGTTCCGCTGCCCGGGCCGAAGGGCACGACGATGCTGATCGGGCGGCTCGGGAAGACATCCTGTGCCCACGCAGGCGCGGCGACGGAAAGCGAGGCGGTGCACAGAATGGCGGCAATGAGCTTTTTCATGGTGTCTCCAGTGAGGATGGTGCGTTGAAACAGGTGGCTTGAATGGTGGTGCCGTCAGGGTTTGACGCGTTTAGCGTAGTTCGCCGGCCGCTTCTCCTGGAACGCTTTAGCAGCCTCCTTGGAGTCGGGGTGGCTGGAGATGATGGCCGTGGCGTAGGTCTCGACGTGGTAACCGTTGTCGAGGTCCATCGATTCGGTAAGGTTGATCACCTCTTTCATCAGTCGCACGCCGGCCGGGCTCTTGGCGCAGATATCAGCGGCGACTTCGAGCGCGGCGTCGAGCAACTGGTCGCGCGGGACCACCTTCAGGATCACGCCCAGGCGCTCGAGGTAGGCGGCATCGACGCGCCGTCCGGTCAGCGCCATCCAGCGCATCAGCTTTTCCGGGACGATACGCGCCAGGTGCTTGGTGCCGCCCATCACTCCGACGGCGATTTCCGGCAGGCCGAAACGCGCATTGTCGGAGGCGACGACGATGTCGCACTGCGACATCATCACCAGGCCGCTGCCCAGCGCATGGCCGTTGATGGCGCCGATCACCGGCACCGGATTGCGCCGGATCGCATCGAACACCTGGCGTATGACGCGGGTGCGCTGCAGCGCCAGCTCCGCATCCATCGCGCCGAGTTCACCGACGTCGCCACCGGCCACGAATGAGCGGTCGCCAGCGCCGGTGAGGATGATGCAGCGGATGCCGGGATCGTTGTCCGTGCTGCGCAGCGCGTGGAGCAGTTCGCGGTGGGCGGCGACCGTCATGGCATTCACCGGCGGCCGGTCAATCGTGATCAGCAAAACATCGGGATGGCCGTCGGGCCGCGAGAGCTTGATCCACTGTGAAGTCACCAGGGCCGCCTTGAAATGTCCAACGATTCAATAGGGATCGTCAATCTGGGTTGCCAACCGACCGGATCGGTGGATCAATCTATGGTCAAACCATTGACCGTTTGAATTATATGAAGCATGATTTGCGCTGTAAAGAGCTTTGCAAGCGCAAATAATGAAACTCTCCCCCATCGTTGTCCCTAAAACTTCGGATGTGCTTGCAGATGAATTGCGCAAGCGCATCCTGAACGGGGTGTTCGCACCGGGTGCGTCGCTGCCCGCGGAGCGCGACCTGGTCGCACAGACGGGGCTGAGCAGGGGGTCCGTACGCGAAGCCTTGCGCACCCTGGAGGCCGAGCACCTGGTCACGACCCGGCCGGGCCGGCATGGGGGCTCGGTCGCCCGCCAGCCCGGCGATGACCTGCTGGCCAAATATGTCGGTCTGTTCGTGCATGGCCGCGGCGTTGCGCTGATCGCATTGCTGCAGACCCGCGATGCGCTCGAGCCAACCCTGGCCGCCCTGGCGGCCACCAACCGCACCGACGCCGAACTGCAACTGCTGGTGGCCGCGACCCGGCGGGTCGAAGAGGCCTATGACGACGTGCCGCTGTTTTTGGCCGAGAACGTCAAGTGGCACTGCGCCATCGCCGTGGCCAGCCACAACGAGTTGTTGCGTGCCTTCATGGTGGCGATCTCGAACCTCGTCTACCAGGCCACGTCGATCGACAACTTTGCCACCGACGACGTGCGCAAAGTCGTGATCGAGGCCCATCGCCGCATCCTCGATGCCATCGTCGCCCAGGACGCCGACGCCGCGCGGCGTCGGATGGCCCGCCACCTGGCGGCCG